>CAJMLD010000005.1 GCA_905214175.1 uncultured bacterium | reverse complement strand
GTGCAGCCGTGAGGCGTCCGCCCACCTGATCTTTGGGCGACGCCGCCATGAGTCCGCGCGAGACGTCGAGCGCCATGCGGTAGCGACCGCCGGCGAGGCACGTGCGCGCGATGGCGTCCCACAGGCGCAGCCGCGGCCGCGTAAAGACGTCATCCCAGGCGTCGCCCGTGGCGCCAAGGTTGAGCTCGGCCGCCTTGTCGGCCTTGGCCTCGATCTTGAGAAGCGCATCAAGCCTGTCGTCCGGATTAAGGTCTGCCGCAAGCACCTGCACGAGCTGGGCGTCCAGGCACCCGCTGTCCTGCGAGAGCGCCTGCGTGCACGCTGCCGAGAGCGTTTGCAGCCTGCGCTCGCGCGCGGAGCGGAACTCCTCGTCGTCGAGAAGGTCGTCGTCGGCGCCGGCTCGAGCGAACGCGTCTAGCGCTCCCACGAGCGTTGCGAACGAGGCCTGCTCGGGGGAATCGACAAAGGCTGTGGGGTTCTCGCGCACGGCAAGGCAGAGCTCGGCAAACCCCTCGTCAGAGAGGGTGCCAATCTTCTCGCGGCGCCGCTGGGCGCACCTGAGCACAAGCTCCTCTTGTCCGTTCACGAACCATCACCGTCCTGCGGCCCCTTTCCGCCGTGCTGGTAGTAGGGGGCTGAGTACTCCTGCGCCTCGGCGAGCGCCTCGGGATGGAGCTTTGCCGTGGCCCGTGCGATCCAGGAGCCGAGAACACCGCGCCCGCTCTTGTCGTCACCCTCTTGGAGCAGCACCGTTGCCTCGGAAACGGCAAGGATAAGCTCGTCCTCGCTGTAGGGTGGCACGGCAAGACGGGCAAAGACCCCGTCGGGCAGTTCCGTCTGCGTAATGAGCGCGGAAGCGTAGCCCGGGTAGGTGCCAATGAGGCGCTCGAGAAGCTGACGCGCCAGGCTCATGTCGTGGTTCTTGTGTGCCAGCGCGAGACGGGCGATTCCCATCCAGGCGTCGTCTGCTGCACGCGGCGGCACAATGGCTCCGTAACGCGTTGCCAGGGCGTCGAGCGACGCCTGGTCCTCGAGCTTTGCATAGGCCAGGGCCAGCGTAAAGCGAACGTCCGCCTGGTCAGACGGGTCATGCTCGAGCAGCCGCTCGCCAGCCTCTATGCAGCTGCGGTTGCGACCGCAGATGAGGGCCTCCTCAGCAAGCGCAGCCATCCAGCGCCGATACGGGCGAAGGGCAATGTCGCGACCAAGGGCCATGCGCTCGTCGTCCCCGTCGTCCGGTACGGCGTCGCGTGCTGCCTGGCAGGTTGCGAGAACCTCGTCGGCGCCTTCCTGGAGGAAGGTGAACTGGGCGTCAAAGCTCGGACTCACGCGTGAGGCCCGCATGCGGATGGCATCGTGGCACTTAGGGTCGAGCGATATTGCCTCGTCGAGAAGGTCGCGTCCGCGCGTTATGAGCGAATCCGCTTTGGCTTCGCTCGAGAATGGCAGCTGGTAGTCAATGACCTCGGCGGCAACGGCCACTAGATGGAAGGCGCGGTCGGCGTCTGATTGGGGCAGCGTGTCCCTGTCGCGCGCAAAGCGACGGCCAAAGTCTGCAAACGCCTTTGCAGCGGCTACCGGATCGCCTTTGGGCAGCGACTGCGCATAGCGCAGCGCAAGGCGCTGATAGTCTTCTCTGCGGGGGTCAAATGCCACGCTGCGTCTCCTTTCGCTGCCTTCATGGTATCGCATGCGCGGCACTTCCAAGCGCATCACGGGTAACTAGCTCTAATGCCCAAGAACGTGGCGCTCTATCTCTCGGACTCCTCAAGCGGTACTCAATATACGGTGAACGGTTGGAAATTGTTTCCAATAGAGGTCCATATCGATTACATCTTGAAAACGATTGCAGCACACCATACGGAGAACAACGTTTTTGATCTAGCGCAAAATATCCATTACTTATAGAAATATACAAGGTTATTATCCAACAATATCCAGAAATTTCTGAAAATATCCAATAGTTAGGGGCACGAGAGAAAAATCCCAATTTCATCTCGAGGATGTACTATGCCGCCCACCGAGCGCAATCAGCGGAAACGGTCCGCAGCGCCCTACCCTAAGGAGGTAAGACGACATGAACGGTATCACGATCATCTTGGTAAGCGCGGTGGTCCTGATTATTGGCTACCTCGGGTATGGGCGCTGGCTAGCCAAGTCATGGGGCGTCGATTCCAAGGCACTCACGCCTGCAGTTCGCATGGAAGACGGCAAGGACTTCTCGCCTGCATCCCGATTCACCGCTTTCGCGCACCAGTTCTCCTCCATCTGCGGTGCCGGTCCCGTCCAGGGCACCATCGTCGCCATGGCGTTTGGCTGGGTTCCGGTCATGCTCTGGGTCCTTGTCGGCGGCATCTTTTTTGGTGCCGTTCACGACTTTGGTGCCCTCTATGCTTCGATGAAGAATAACGGCAAGTCGCTAGCCCAGCTCATCGAGAAGTACATTGGCAAGACCGGTCGCCGCCTGTTCCTGATTTTTAGCTGGCTGTTCTGCCTCATCGTCATCGCCGCATTCACCTCGATGGTTGCCAGCACCTTCAAGACCGTCCCTGCCGACGGCGGTGGCGTGGACTACGCCAAGTCCTACTTTGGCGCAACCGCGGGCACTATTTCGCTGCTCTTCACCTTTGTTGCCATCGCCTTTGGCTGGTTCTGCCGCAAGTTCGACCTCAAGGGCTGGAAGCAGTTTGTGTGTGCGCTCGTCCTGCTGGTTGCCATGTTCGCCGTAGGCATGCAGCTCCCCATCTACCTCGACACCAACGGCTGGATCGCCGTCACGATGGCCTACCTCGTGTTTGCCGCCGCGATGCCCATCCAGAAGCTCAAGCAGCCGCGTGACTACCTCACCACCATCATGATGGTCGTCATGATTGTCGCCGCCGTGCTCGGTATCTTTGCGATGGGCGTGAACGGCCAGGCGGAGATGACCGCACCCGCGTTCGTCGGCTTCACCAACGCAAGCGGCCAGTTCCTCTTCCCGGTGCTTTTCGTCTCCGTTGCCTGCGGTGCCCTCTCTGGCTTCCATAGCCTCGTGTCCTCTGGTACCTCCTCCAAGCAGGTCTCTAACGAGGAGGACGCGCTTCCCGTTGGCTATGGCGCCATGGTTCTGGAGTCCTTTGTGGGCATGCTTGCGGTTGTCATTGCCGCCATCATGTACAAGGACATGAACACCGGCAACGCCACCCCGTTCCAGATCTTCGCCGGTGGTGTGGCCAAGGGCGTCGAGCTCATGGGCGTCGACTCCACCATCGCAACCGTCTTCATGACCATGTGCGTCTCGGCCCTGGCGCTCACCTCGCTTGACGCCGTTGCCCGCATCGCCCGCGTCTCGCTGCAGGAGTTCTTCGCCAAGTCCAACGACGCCCGCGCGGTGAGCACCGAGAAGACCGGCGTCATGAAGGTTGTGGGCAACCCCTGGTTTGCCACGGTGGTCACCCTGCTTGGCGGCCTGTCGCTCACCTTTGGTGGCTACCTCAACATCTGGCCGCTGTTTGGTGCCTCCAACCAGCTGCTCGGCGGCATGACCATGATCACCATCGCCGTCTTCTGCAAGGTTACCGGCCGCAAGGGCTGGATGCTCTACGTGCCCGTGGCGTTCCTGCTCTGCTGCACCTTCACCTCGCTTGTGCAGTCGCTCATCGGCTGCGTGGTGGCCATCAGCACGTATGGCCTCCTTGGGACTACCGCTGCCGGCGCATCCGTGCTTGCAACCTCGGGCATCCAGCTCGTCTTCGCGGTCCTTCTCGTCATCCTGGGCGTTATTGTTGCCTACAACTGCCTGAAGGAGCTTTTCACCAAGAAGGCCGGCTCCATCCCCGATGAGGAGCCCGAGTGGTCCGAGCTTGGCCGCAAGCACGTCGAGGAGTCCAAGCGCGATGTAGCCGTAGACGCCAAGACCAAGGTCACCGCATAGCCAAGGCGATTCTCTCAAACAGCGCTGCCACTTTTGGGTGCCCCATGCCTGCATGGCATCGGGCACCTTTTCTGCGCACCTGCGCCGAGCTAGTAGTGGGCGTTTGTGTTGAAGATGTGTTGATTTGGTTGTGGCGAGGTGTCTGAAAAGGACAAGGGTATGCACCTCGATGGAGCGAGGGCACGCCCTTCTGCCTGCGCAAAACCGTTTGCTGAAAGCGACAATCTGCTGTGTCTTATCTGGTAGGATGGGGCCGCTTTCCATGGCGGTGGGCGTGCGCGCCCAAGCGCCTCGTTCCGTGGTGTTCCAGCTTGGCCATCAGAGGGGGCCAAACGGCCTTCTCGAACATTTGCCGCCATCGGTGGCGGCCAGTGAATTGGAGGATGTGCTTATGGGACGTTTTACTAACCCGCGTGACCTGTACTTTGGTGAGGGCTCTCGCCACGAGGTCAAGAACCTCAAGGGCAAGAAGGCCGTCATCGTCTCCGGCGGCCACAGCATGCGCCGCGGCGGCTTCCTGCAGGATGTCCAGAAGGACCTGGAGGACGCTGGCTTCGAGGTCAAGCTGTTCGAGGGCGTCGAGTCCGACCCGTCCATCGAGACCGTCATGAAGGGCGCCAAGTTCATGCAGGACTTTGGCCCCGACTGGATTGTCGCCATCGGCGGCGGCTCGCCCATCGATGCCGCCAAGGCCATGTGGGTCTTCTACGAGTACCCCGACGAGAAGTTCGACAACATCATTCAGCCGTTCTCCTTCCCCGAGCTGCGTCAGAAGGCTCACTTCTGCGCCATCAGCTCTACGTCGGGCACCGCTACCGAGGTAACCGCCTTCTCCGTCATTACCGACTACGAGCACGGCATTAAGTACCCGCTGGCCGACTTCAACATCACGCCTGATGTGGCCATCGTCGACCCCGAGCTCACCTACTCCATGCCTCAGAAGCTCTGCGCGCACACCGGCATGGACGCCCTCACGCACTGCCTCGAGGCGTACGTCTCCACCGCTGCCTCCATGTTCACCGATGCTGACGCCCTGCATGGCATCCGCGAGATTACCCAGTGGCTGCCCGTCTCCTACACCGGCGATCACGAGGGCCGCAAGCACATGCACGAGGCCCAGTGCCTGGCCGGCCTGGCCTTCTCCTCTGGCCTACTCGGCATTGTCCACTCCATGGCGCACAAGACCGGTGCGGCGTTCGAGAACGGCCACATCATCCACGGTGCCGCTAACGCTATGTACCTTGGTAAGGCCATCCAGTGGAACTCCAAGGATCCTCGCGCTCACGAGCGCTACGCCTATGTTGCCAAGGAGATCCTGCACCTTCCCGGCACTACCGATGACCAGCTCATCGAGTCGCTCGTGCAGAAGATCCGCAGCATGAATGACGAGCTGCACATCCCGCAGAGCATCAACAACTACGCAAATGGTGGTGTCAAGGCCGACGAGACCGGCGAGCCCGTCATGGTCTCCGAGAAGGAGTTCCTTGAGAAGCTCCCGACCATCGCCGCCAACGCTGAGAAGGACGCCTGCACGCCCGAGAACCCGCGCAAGACCGAGGCCGCAGACTTCGAGAAGATTCTCAAGTGCTGCTACTACGACGAGCCGGTGAACTTCTAGTTCCTGCGCAAGCGGTATTTGCTCAGCTATCGAAGAGGGCCGAGGTATTACGCCTCGACCCTCTTTTTTGTGGGGAGAGCAGGCTCGGGCCCTGCTGCCCCCTGGCGCTCGCTGGCGGCCTTGACCTGTGCCGAAAGCCTGCGCGTCCGCGACGGGCCACAGCGGGTGCCACGTTGCGTGAGGGCTTAGATTGTGCCAAGGTTGGGCGGGAGAAAACGTATCGAGAGGGAGCTGGGCCACACCATGGAGCTCAATGGCTACATTGACCACACCAACCTAAAGCAGAACGCCACGCAGGCAGACATCGAGCGCCTGTGCGATGAGGCCGCAAGGTACCGCTTTGCCACGGTTGCGATCAACTCGTGCTGGACGGCGCTGGCCGCCAAGCGCCTTGCCGATACGGGCGTTGGCGTTACCACCTGCATCGGGTTTCCTCTTGGGGCATGCTCCACGCCGGCGAAGGCAGCTGAGGCCGCGCAGGCCGTGGCAGACGGAACCTCAGAGATCGACATGGTGATCAACGGGGGCCATCTTGTAGCCGGAGACGACCAGTACGTCATTGATGACATATCTGCCGTTGTGAAGGCTGCCCAGGGCCATCCGGTAAAGGTCATCCTGGAGTGCTGTCTGCTCAACGACGAGCAGATCGTTCGCGCCTGTGAGGATGCGGTGGCCGCCGGTGCGTCGTTCGTGAAGACCAGCACGGGCTTCTCTACTGGAGGTGCCACGGTGCACGACGTGGCGCTCATGCGCAAGACCGTGGGCAACCGCTGCAAGGTAAAGGCGGCGGGCGGCATCCACACCAAGGAGGAAGCTCTTGCTATGGTCGAGGCTGGCGCCGACCGCCTCGGCTGCAGCGCCGGCGTCAGGATTGTTGAGAGCTAGAAGCGGATGGCGGCGCAGAGCCCGGCATCACTGGGAAAACGAGGAGGTCACATGGGTAGGCGAGTATTTCTCATCGTTCTGGACAGCTTTGGCATTGGCGCCGAGCCGGACGCCGCGGAGTGGGGCGACGAGGGGAGCAACACCCTGTGCGCCTGCGCCACCACAGGAGAGCTTGCCGTTCCCAACATGGCGTCGCTCGGGCTTCTCAACATCGAGGGGGCGCTCGAGTCTCCCTATCACGTTGATCTCAGGCCGGTTGCATCCCCTACCGGCGCGTTTGCCCGTCTCCGGGAGGCATCAGCCGGGAAGGACACCACGGTAGGGCACTGGGAGATGGCGGGCGTCATCTCGCCCAAGCGCTTCCCCACGTACCCCAACGGCTTCCCCAAAGAGGTGCTGGACGAGTTCACGCGCCAGACGGGCCGCGGGGTGCTCTGCAACAAGCCCTATTCCGGCACGCAGGTCATTCAGGACTACGGTCGCGAGCAGCTCGAGACCGGCAAGCTCATTGTCTACACCTCGGCCGACAGCGTCTTCCAAATTGCGGCCCACGAGGACATGGTGCCTCCCGAGCAGCTCTACGAGTACTGCCGCATCGCGCGGAAGATCCTCACGGGCGAGCATGGCGTTGCCCGCGTCATCGCGCGCCCGTACACGGGGGAGTGGCCGCACTTCGAGCGCACGCCCCGCAGACACGACTTCTCGCTTGAGCCCACCGGAACCACGATGCTCGACGTGCTCAAGGAGGCCGGACAGGACGTGCTCTCCATTGGCAAGATCTACGACATCTTTGCGCACCGCGGCATCACCGACCATGTCTTCACCTCGGGCAACGAGGAGGGCATCGAGCGAACGGTGGAGGCGACCGGGCGCGACTTCACGGGGCTCTGCTACACAAACCTCGTGGATTTTGACATGGTCTACGGGCACCGCAATGACGCGCCCGGCTATGCCCGTGCCCTCAGCTACTTTGACATCCAGCTTCCGCGCATCGTGGCCGGCCTGCGTGACGACGACCTGCTCATGATTACCGCGGACCACGGCTGCGACCCCGTGACGCCGTCTACCGACCACTCGCGCGAATACGTGCCCTGGCTCGTGTGCGGCCCGCACGTGCAGGCAGGCGTCGACCTTGGTACGCGGCCCACGTTCGCGGACGTATCGGCGACGGTCCTCGACTACCTCGGAGCGCCCGCGCTGCCCAACGGCGTATCGCATCTCGAACAGATCTTGGAGGCCTAGATATGGCAGCAACTCCCACTCCGCACAACGAAGCTGTCGAGGGGCAGGTTGCCCCGTTTGTCCTCATGCCGGGAGACCCGCTTCGAGCAAAGCGCCTTGCCGAGACATACCTCGAGGGCGTGGAGCAGTTCAATGGCGTCCGCAACATGCTGGGCTATACGGGCACCTACGAAGGACGTCCCGTCTCGGTGATGGGGAGCGGCATGGGCATGCCCTCCATCGGCATCTACTCGTACGAGCTCTTCAACTTCTACGGCGTCGAGTCGATCGTGCGCATTGGCACGGCCGGCGGCGTTGCGCCGGACGTCCACCTGCGCGACATCGTGCTGGGCATGGGCGCATGCACCGATTCCAACTACGCTCACCAGTTCAACGTGCCGGGGACCCTGGCACCTATCGCGGACTTTGACCTGCTCAGCCGTGCCGCTGCAGCAGGGGCGAGGCTTGGCTATCCCACGCGTGTGGGCAACGTGCTCTCCTCGGACGTCTTCTACAACGACGACCCCACTGCGGAGCAGCGCTGGGCCAAGATGGGTGTTCTTGCCGTCGAGATGGAGTCGGCTGCGCTCTACCTCAACGCAATGCGCGCCCACAAGCGCGCGCTCACGGTGCTTACCGTGACGGACGTCGTTTCGCGCGGAGAGGCGCTCACCGCCGAGGAGCGACAGGAGAGCCTCACGCAGATGATGGAGGTCGCGCTGAGCCTGGCGTTGCCGGAATAGCGCGTCTAGCTGCCGTGACGTAACCAAGAAGAAAGCCCGGACATCCAGTGGCGGATTGTCCGGGCTTGTCGCATGCCGTTAAGGGGCGAGAGCTACTTGGCTGCCTTGGGGTGAGCCGCGTGCCAGTTGCGAACGGCCTCCTCGTAGATGTCCCCATCCGTGCGGCAGGGGACAAACTCGTTGCCCTCGTGCTGGCGCGTATCGTCGCCTTTGGCAAGCAGGCAGAGAATCGCGGGGCCTTCTCCCTCGTAGCCAAGCTGGACGGCGCGGCGGATTGCCTCCTCGCGGTTGAGAATGATCTCGTAGGAGGTGCCGGCGGGGGTGGCGTTGGCCATCTGCTGGCAGATCTCCTCGACGGAGTCGTTCGCCGGGTCATCCTCGGTGTAGACGAGGTGGTCGGCGTACTTGGCGGCCTCCTGGGGGAGCTCCTGCCGGCGCTCGTAGGCCTTGCCACCGGGGGCACCAAAGACGGCGATGATGCGATACCCCGGGAACTGTTCCTTCACCGAGGGGAAGAAGCGCTGGAAGGAGAGCTTGTTGTGGGCGTAGTCCACCAGTGCCACGACCTTGGCGTCGGGGCTGGGGTGGAGTTCCATGCGCCCAGGGACGCGCGTGCGGGAGAGGGGCGCGGCGATCTTCTCGTAACCAATGCCCAGAACCTCGCAAATGGCGATGGTCGCAAGCGCGTTGTCCACGTTGAAGAGGCCAGGCATGCCCAGCCTGATTGGACCCTCCCAGGTGGGCGTGTGCGCGGTGAACGAGACCGTGCCACGGGAGCTCTGGATGTCCGTGGCCCAGACGTCGGCCGAGCTGTCCTTTGCCGAGAAGGTCACTATGCGCTCGCAGCGCTGGGCGTGCTCGAGGATGGTCTGGATCTCGGCGGAGTCGAGGTTCACCACGGCAATGCGCGCCTGGTCGAAGATGCGGAGCTTGCTCTGGAAGTAGTCCTCGAAGTTGGGGTGCTCGACGGGGGAGATGTGGTCGCGCCCAATGTTGAGGAAGCAGGCAACGTCGAGCTTGAGTCCCAGGACGCGGTCGTACTTGAGGGCCTGGCTCGATACCTCCATGTCCATGTAGACAAGGCCTGCCTTGCGGGCGTTTGCGAGGTGGCGCCAGAGGTCCGGGGACTCTGGCGTGGTGTTGTGGCTCTCCTCGCGCTCGACCCCGTCGAAGGTCTCGATGGAACCCATGACGCCGGTGCGGGCATGGGGCTCGTTGCCGTCGAGCACCGCGCGCAGCATGTAGGAGACGGTCGACTTGCCCTTGGTGCCCGTGATGCCAATGACGGTGAGGTCGCGGTCCGGGTGGCCGAAGGCCTCGGCCGAGGCAAGCGCCATCGCGCGACGGAGGTCCGTGGCGACAAGTACGGGTACGCCGGGAGCAACGACGGCCAGCTCTGGGGCTCGGTCTTCGTCACAGAGGTACGCAACGGCGCCCTTTTCGAGTGCGGAGGTGAGGTACGCGGGCTTGAATGCGGCGCCCTTGCACACAAAGACATGGTTGGGCACAACGACGCGGGAGTCGCAGTCGACCCCCGTGACGGGGGTGGCGCCCTTCTCGGCGGTGATGTTTGCTGTGGTGGCCAGCAGCCCCTCGTGGTCGAGGAGCCGGGCGAGAGATGCAAGTGTAGTATTCATGGCGCCAAGTATAGCAGGCGGGATGGGGCTATCTTCCCAGCACGACGTTCACACATGCGACAAGTCCGCGGGCCAACGGAGATGCCAACCAGACGCGCCCATGTTGGATGTCCGTGGTACACTCGCTTAGCATGGGCGATTGGCGCAGTGGCTAGCGCAGGTGCCTTACACGCACAAGGTCGGCGGTTCGAATCCGTCATCGCCCACCATGGAGAAGATCGGGGCCGGTCGGCGCGAGCCGGCTGGCCCCGTTGCATGAGCGCCGGCGATCGAGCGTCGGCAGACGGGAGACACCATGGCCCAGGAGAGCGCCGCCCAGCCCGAGCGCAGCTTTGGCAGGTCTGTTGACGAGATGCGCCCGGTCAAACTGACCCCCGGCATCATGAAGAACGCCGACGGCTCGTGCTTGGCAGAGTTTGGCGACACGCGCGTGCTCTGCGCGGCGACCATTGCGGACGGCGTGCCCAAGTGGCGCGGTGCGAGCAAGGATGGCTGGGTCACGGCAGAGTATGCCATGCTCCCGGCGTCTACCAACCGCCGGACGCCGCGCGAGTACAAGGGTCGCAAGGGCCGCTCGATGGAGATCGAACGCCTGGTGGGGCGCTCGCTGCGCGCCGTGTGCGACCTTCGCCACCTTGGTGAGTTCACGGTAACCGTGGACTGCGACGTTATCCAGGCAGATGGTGGAACCCGTACCGCATCCGTCACCGGTGCCTGGGTGGCGCTCTACGAGGCGCTCGTCGCCGCGCGCGAGAAGGGCCGCATCAAGCGCGTTCCTCTCACGGGGCAGGTTGCCGCCATCTCGATGGGCGTCGTGCGTGGCGCCGAGCTTCTCGACCTCGACTATCCCGAGGATTCGCATGCAGACGTAGACATGAACCTCGTGGGCTCCTCGGATGGCCGCATTGTGGAGGTCCAGGGTACCGGCGAGCGCGCGACGTTCGACCGCGAGCAGCTGGGGCGCCTGCTTGACCTTGGCCAGAAGGGCATCGACCAGCTCCTCCAGATTCAGCGCGAGGTCACGGGGTTTGGGGCATAGCATCGGCAACGACGGGACCGCGCACGTCGAAAGGACAACGACAATGGCGAAGACTGACATCAACGGCCTTGACCCCTCGCGTACCGTGGTGGTGGCCACGGGCAACCCGCACAAGGTAACCGAGATTGAGGCGATTCTCTCAAAGGCCCTTCCTGATGTGCGCTTTGTTGCCCTGGGCGAGCTTGGAGACTTCCCCGATCCCGTCGAGAACGGCGCGGACTTCTTCGAGAACGCTCTCATCAAGGCCCGCGCGGCCGTTGCCGAGACGGGCCTTCCCATGGCGATTGCCGACGACTCGGGGCTCTGCGTGGACGCGCTTGACGGCGCGCCTGGGATTTTCTCGGCGCGCTGGGCAGGCGAGCATGGTAACGACGACGCCAACAACGATAAGCTCGAGCGCCTCATGGCAGACGTCCCCGACGAGAAGCGCGGTGCCCGCTTCCACTCCACCGTCGTTCTCGTCCGTGGCGACGAGGTTCTGCGGGGAGATGGTGACTGCGAGGGAACGATTGGCCACGAGCGCCGCGGGGGCAACGGCTTTGGGTACGACCCGCTGTTCCTGCCAGCGGATACCCCGGGAAAGACGATGGCCGAGCTTTCACCTGTCGAGAAGAACGCCATCTCGCACCGGTTCCACGCGCTGGAGGACCTGGCTGCCAAGCTGTAAGTGGGTGGATGTTGACGGTGCATTCGCGGAGTCTTTGGGTTTGAGGGTGCCGTCTTGTCTCGCACAGGTAAAATGAAGCTGTCCGGAGCGCGTGCGCCGGGTCACCATGGACGGGCAGGGGCCTCGACGTGGTGGATCCTTCTCATAGCAATCGCGACCTCGCCCTGGTGGCCGCACACGTCAAACGTGGCTTGCATGCCACGGGCGGGTGCCACGAGGGTCGCCCGCTAGCAGAAGGAGGAATCCTCATGAGAATCATTCGCACCAAGGACTACCGGGACATGAGCCGCAAGGCGGCGAACGTTATCTCTGCCCAGGTGATTCTCAAGCCCAACTGCGTGCTTGGCCTTGCTACTGGCACCACGCCCATTGGCACCTACGAGCAGCTCGCCGAGTGGAACCACAAGGGAGATTGTGACTTCTCGCAGGCCACTACCTACAACCTGGACGAGTACCGCGGCCTTACGCATGAGGATCCGCAGAGCTACCACTACTTCATGCGCCAGAACTTTTTCGACAAGATCAACATCGACCTTGCCAACACGTTTGTGCCCGACGGAGCCAACCCCAACGCGGATGAGGCTTGCTCCGAGTACGACCGGATGGTTCGCGACGCCGGCTATCCCGACCTGCAGCTCCTTGGCATTGGTCGCAATGGCCACATTGGCTTTAACGAGCCGGACGATCACTTCTCAAAGGGTACGCACTGCGTGAACCTCACCGAGAGCACCATCCAGGCGAACAGCCGCCTCTTCGACAATGCGGACGACGTGCCGCGCCAGGCGTACACAATGGGTGTGCAGACCATCATGTACGCACGCAGCATCCTCATCTTGGCTTCCGGTCCCGAGAAGGCCCAGGCTGTCTACGACATGTGCTTTGGCCCCGTTACCCCGCAGTGCCCGGCGTCCATCCTGCAGCTGCACACCAGCTGTACCGTGATTGCGGATGAGGCGGCCCTGGCGCTCTGCCCCGAGGCGTAGACGCGGATCAACCGCCCGCCTGGCCGACGGAGGATTCGCCCTCCTGCGAAACCACCCCCTCTCGCGGAACCGCCCCTCCCAAAATCTGCGACTTAATTGCAGTTTTGGGAGGGGCGCTGCTGAGAAAACCGCTGGTAAACGGCTTGCGCTCCATCTGGGGACTGCAACTAAGCCGCAGTTTTGTCGGCGCCCGGCCCCCCGGCGTTTCTCGGCAGCCGGTCTACTCCAGCACCGTGAGTTCCTTGGGATACGAGTTGAGCACCTCGCAGCCATCCTCGGTCACGATGACCAGGTCCTCGATGCGCACGCCCACGTCACCCGGCAGGTAAATGCCCGGCTCGATGGAGAAGCACTGACCGGGGCGCACGGGCTCGTCGTGGACGGACGAGACATCGCCCGGCTCGTGGTCCTCGAGGCCAATCTGGTGCCCCAGCCGGTGCGTGAAGTACTGCCCCCAGCCGGCGTCCTCTATCACGGAGCGTGCGGCGCGGTCTATCTCGGCAAACGTGACGCCAGGCCG
This sequence comes from uncultured bacterium, assembly GCA_905214175.1. Taxonomy (GTDB): domain Bacteria; phylum Actinomycetota; class Coriobacteriia; order Coriobacteriales; family Atopobiaceae; genus Tractidigestivibacter. The sequence goes on along the minus strand of CAJMLD010000005.1, from coordinate 10,608 downwards.
TACGATGGCCTCGGCCGTCTCGTTTGCCCGACGAACGCACTCGTAGACGGCCCGCTGATGCTCGGTGGGCGCGCCGTAGAAGAACGAGCGCGTCATGTCCGAGCAGTACATGTCCTGGCGGCAGCCCACGTCGAAGAGAACCACGTCACCCTTGGCAAGAACGGTGCCGTCGGGGGAGTGATGCGGGTCCGCCGCGTTTGCCCCAAAGCTCACGATAGGTGCAAAGGAGTGGTCCTGCGCACCAAGCGACCGGTAGACGTCGAGAAGGCCGCCGGCAATCTCCTGCTCGGTCACGCCCTCGTGAACCTGGGCGCGAAGCCACTCCATGGCCTTATCGTTCGTGCGCGACGCCGTGCGCATAAGGCCCTGCTCCTCCGGAGACTTTACGGAGCGGGCGTTGTCAACGGCGGCGGAGCCCAGCTTGAACGCGGAGGCGGCGCCTGCCTCCTGAAGCGGCACAAGCCAGCGCGCGGAAAGCTTCTTGTCCACGCCGAGCGGCGCGTTGTGGTCCGTGACAGCCGCGACCAGCGGCACGGGGTCCTCGGTGTCATCGAAGGTGCGGATGTCCTCGCACGCCGTAGAGGCGTCCGGGAAGAGGCGGTTGGCAAAGAGCGTCGAGGCTCCGCTTGCGCTGAGGTAGAGTCCCAGGAAGCGCTCGTAGGGCTCGGTGTAGTAGCCCGTGAGGTAGTAAATCGACATGGGGTCCGAAATCAGTGCTTGCGTAAGTCCCATACCGCGCAGGTTCTCGATGACCTGCGTCCTTCTCGTCTCGTCCATTGCGTCCTCCTTAGTCGCTGACGCCGGAAGTGTAGCACCTGCCGCAATAAGCGAAGGGAGTTCCAGCAATCCGCAGGTCAACCCGTGGTCTTGTCGTGCTCTTTTCTAGCCCAACTGCAGGAACAACGTTACGTATTGGTATCATCAGTCTTTGTGTATTCGATACTTGGGCCAACTATGGCCTGTTGGGAGTCTCATGGAGAACGACATTCCGCCTGTTAACCGCATCGACCAGATTCGCGACGAGCTCAAGGCCCTCGAGGGCCAGCGCGTGAAGGTCCGCGCCAACATGGGCCGTTCGCGCATCGTCGAGCGCGCGGGTACCTTGGTTCACGTGCACCCGTCCCTGTTCGTGATTGAGGTCGAGGAGCGCCGCGGCCGGAAGGCGCGCCAGTCCTACCAGTACGTCGACGTGCTTACCGGCACCGTCGAGCTCTACGACATGAACACCGGCGAGCGTCTGCTCGACTACACGGCCGACCTGCCCGAAGAGTAGCTTCGCCGGAGGTAGCATGCCGCGCTCGTACCGACAGATTGTCCACGCGCCCTGCAAGGTTAACTTGCACCTGGGCATTTATGCCGAGAAGGACGCGCGCGGCTATCATCGCGTCGATTCGGTCATGGTGCCCGTGGGCCTCGGCAACACCATCACTATCGAGTCTACGGATGAGACCAGCGTTTTGTTCGAACCAGCGCTGGACGGCCCTGCACGGCGCAACGCCACTCAGCGGGCGATTGAGCTTCTTTCGCAGGAGCTGTGTGTCGACGAGCGCGTTTCTGTTTGCATTGAGCGGCGAATTCCCAGTGGAGGAGGCCTTGGCAGCTCCTCGGCAGACGCCGGCTCCGTCCTGCGCGCGCTTGCGGAGCGCTGGGGAGTCGATCTGCTTGACCAGCGTGTTGTTGGCGTTGCGCGGCATGTGGGCGCAGACGTGGCGTTTTTCCTCAATCCGGTGCCCTCGCTCTTGAGGGGCGCAGGCGACACGCTGGAGAAGACGTTTCCTGCGCTTGTTGGGGTGCCCCTTGTGCTGGTGATGCCCGCTGGGTGCGCCAGTTCAACGCGTGAGGTGTACGAGGAGTTTGACCGCGATCCGGCCTTGCCCAGCAGCTTCGACGAGCTTTGCGACGCTCTTGCGCTGCGCGATGTCCAAGGCGTCGCGGCGCACCTTTACAACAACCTTGCTCCGGCGGCGCTTCGCCTGCAGCCCGCCATGGGAGAGCCAGCCGCTTGGCTTTCGCGGCAGCCGGGCGTGATGGCATCGCAGATAACGGGCTCCGGTTCCTGCTCGTTTGCCATCTGCGAAACCGCTTCTGTGGCCGAGCGTATTGCACGCGCTGCGGAAAATGAGCACGGATGGTGGGCAAAGGCTGTTTTTACGGTTGGTTTGGACGGCCAAGTCTGCTAAAGTGTCGTCTGCTAACGGGACGTGGCTCAGCTTGGTAGAGCGCTCGGTTCGGGACCGAGAGGTCGCTGGTTCAAATCCAGTCGTCCCGACCATCTAAATTGCAGGCCAGGGGGCATGTGCTCCTGGCCTTTTTCGTTTTCAATCGCTTCTCATGCGGTTTTCGCGGTCCAGAAGCGTGGCTTTTTGGACAGACGGTTCTCGTCGGGCATGCGGGACGTCCCCAAAGCACCCGCGCAATCACGCCTCCCAGAGATAGCGACGCAGGTCAACCCTGCCGTCGGGGAGAAATCCAACCCCCTCGGCCTCAAGCATCCTTCGCTGCTCGTCGGGTCCGCCAAACGCAAAGCCGGGTGCCAGGCTGCCGTCGGCAAAAACGATCCGATGGCAGGGGACTCCACCCTTCATGCCGGGGCTTGCGTGCATGGCAAATCCCACGTAGCGGGCTTTTCTCGGCTCGCCCATCATGCGCGCCACCTGGCCGTATGTGGCAACGCGTCCCCTTGGCACCTGCCGAACGATATCGTATGCGCGCTTGAAGAAGTCCTCGTTGGCCATGGCCTACCCCTTTCCAAGAACCCCCAGAAGCATACGCGCAAGGCGGAGCATTGCCTACTCGCCCTCGGGCGCATGGCCCTCCGGTACCGTCTGGACTCGCAGGAAGAAGTAGAGCAGGTGGCATACCCAGACAACTGCGAGAATGGCACGGCCAACAGGCACTTTGCCCATCAGCGCGAACCCAATACCCATGACAAGCGTCACACTTCCCACAACCCTGAGCTTGTCTCTCATTGTCATGGAGCGGCTGCTCACAAAACCCGCGAGGTGCTTCTGGTAGAGACCTGTTCCCACAAACCAGTCGTGCAGCCGCTCGGAGCCCTTGGCAAAGCAGAAGACCGTCGCCATGTAGAAGGGAACCGTAGGCAGTATGGGCAGCGCTATGCCAATGGTCCCAAGCGCAAGGCATGTGCAGCCCAGCATGATCCAAAGTCCCCTTGCGAGCCTCCTGCGTGTTGTCATCGCCTACCCCTGTGGTCGCGTCGAAAGTGTTAGCCAATACTAACACTGAGAGACACGCCCAATGGCTGTATTTCCACAGCTGCGGTGGAGATTGGCTGACGGCGGCTCTCTCGGTGTACATTCGACGCGCGGTCGCGACACCGCCAAGGACGGAGAAACCTCACGGAAGGAACGGCATGGCCTTCGACCTTATTGCCTTTGACATGGACGGGACGCTTCTCGATGGCGAGAAGCGCGTGCTGCCCTCGACGCTCGAAGCCATTCACGCCGCAGCGGGCGCCGGCAAGGTTGTGGCCATTGCCACGGGTCGCAGCCCCAGCATGATGCTGCCATACCGCGACCTGCTGCCAGACGTCCCCTATGCCATCTGCACGAGTGGCGCGCACCTGCTCGACCTGCGTCGCGACAGTCTTCTCGCCGAGAGCGCCATTGACGCGGCCGCCATACCTCAGCTTTTGGAGACGCATCGCGGCAAGGACGTTATGCTCGAGATCTTCTCGGGTACGGAGGCCTATGACTCTGCGGGAAGCTTCGATCGTCTCGACCGCTATGGGCTTGGGGAGTTCCATGACATGTTCGTGCGCGTGTGCCACGAGGTGGACGACATCGAGGGTTGGGTTCTCGATCACGCGTCCTCTATTGCGAAGTACATCGTGCACCCGGTGGTGGGCGAGGACGCCCTCGACGTGCTTGAGAAGATCAGGGAGCGTGACATACCCGTGGAGGCTGCCTTTAGCCAAGCAAACTCGCTCGAGCTCTCTCCCAGGGGCGTGAGCAAGGGGTCTGCACTCAGGGACCTGTGCGGGCTTCTTGGCATTGCGCCGGAGAGGTGCATCGCGGTGGGTGACTCGGGCAACGACCTGGCGATGCTGCGCACCGCCGGGCTTGGCATCGCCATGGGCAACGCCTCGCCTGACGTGCTTGAGACCGCAGACGTTACCGTCGCAGACAACAACCACGGCGGTTGCGCCGAGGCGATTTACGACTACCTGCTGAAGTAGTACCGTTCGCGTTGGGTCCCCATTGGCAAGCTTTGGCTAAGCGCGCGTTCGCGCATGCCTAAGCAGCAGCCAGGCGTCCGCGATGATTTGCGCGTGATCGAAGGCAAGGCCCTCGCCATGCACGTCACGTGAGCGCGGTATGCCCGTCACGGGTGCAGGCTGTATCGCAAAGTCGCTGGTAAGCGTGGTATCCCCTGCGCTCAGTGAGAGCTTCGTGCGGCCTGCATCCTCTGCAGAAGCAACGTCGAACCAGGCTGCGGCGGCCGCGTCGTCTCCGGCGTGCGCAGTTGCGCCAAGGTCATCTACGGCGATGTGCGCCTGCGATATGGTCCATCCGCGCGGGTCTCGGTCGGGCGTGCTGTAGAGTCCCACCGGCTCGAGCGCGAGCCCCTCCACGCCAGTCTCCTCGAGCAGCTCACGCTTGGAGGCTTCGAGCGCCGTCTCCCCCGGGCTCACAAAGCCGCCCGGAAGCGCCCAGCACCCCAGGAACGGGTGGCCGCCCCGGCGAATGAGCAGCAGCTTGAGGGCACCATCTGGCTCAATGCGGAAGATGCAGTTGTCGGCCGTGAGCGATGGGCGGGGATAGTCCTTGGGGCTATAGCTTGCCAGGAACTCCTCCTCGGTGAGGCCGTTCTTGTCCCTTAGCGGTTCAGACATGTTGGTCGCGCTTCCTTTCTGCGAAAAAGGCCGAGTGCCCGTGCTGGGCACCCGGCCTCATGCTACCGCGATGGGGCGTCTCCCGTTCGCCCGCCCGCTACACGCCCCAGGCGCGCTCCACGTCTGCCGCGAGCACGATGGGGGCTCCGGCGCACGCCAGGTGCCCATCTTGGACCGAGACGGTCGAACCGTCGATGAGGTTCTCGTACGAGCCATCGGGAAGCGGCACCTCCACCATAGCCGGACGCGACTTGAGCGAGAAGACGCCAACCTTGCGCCTGCCCTCGTGCTCACGACGCAGGACGGCTATGTCGTTCTCGTCGTCCGCTGCCACGAAGAAGGCATCGTCTGCGTCAAGCTCCGTATGCTTGATGTCGGCCATGCGACGCATGAGGTCGGAAAGGTCGATTCCGGTGTTCCAATCGACGGTGTCGCGGTCGAAGAGGCTTGGAAGGTGCGAGCAGGCAGCCTCCTGGCCGGCGTAGACAAGCGTGGTTCCCTTCCTGAAGTAGAGCATCGCCGTGTAGTTGCGCAGGTCGGACTCGCTCTTCACGTAGGAGGCAATGCGCGGCACGTCGTGGTTCTCAAGGAAGCGAAGCTTGTCGTAGTTCTGCGGGTAGAGGTTCTCCTGGAAGTCGAGAAGGTCGAGGTAGCACGAGAGGGGAATCTCGCCCTTGAGGTAGCGCTCGAAGGCCTCCTGGACGTCGTACTCGTACTCCATGTCAAAGGCCTCGAAGGCCTCGGAGTCGCGAGCGCAGGTCATGCCTGCCGCGCGGCATGCGGCGCCAAACGAGCGGTGGACCGTCTCGGCCAACCACAGGCACCCGGGGTGCACCTTTGCCACTTCGGCGCGAGCGCGCTTCCAGAACTCCACGGGCACAAAGGAGGCAACGTCGCAGCGGAAGCCGTCGACGATGCGCGCCCACTGGCATAGGGTCTCGATCTGGTAGTCCCAGAGCGCCGAGACGTTGTAGTCAAGGTCGATGACGTCGGACCAATCGCCCACGTGGTTGCCGGGCTTGCCGTCAGGCTTGCGGAAGAAGAATTCCGGGTGCTCCTCAAAAAGGACCGAGTCGGGGGAGGTGTGGTTGTATACCACGTCGATCATGCATTTCATGCCCTCGGCGTGGATGGCGTCCACCAGCGCGCGGAAGTCCTCCATGGTGCCGTACTCGGGGTTGACCGTCCGGTAGTCGCGGTTTGCGTAGGGGCTTCCGAGTGTCCCCTTGCGGTTCTTCTCGCCAATGGGGTGGATGGGCATGAGCCACACGACGTCGGTTCCCAACGCGTGGATGCGAGGCAGGTCGGGAATCACGGCGCGAAACGTGCCCTCGGGCGTGTGGTTGCGCACAAAGACGGAGTAGATAACAAGGCTGCGAATGGATGTGCTGGTGTCCTGTGCCATATGGGTCCCTTCTCGGCAGATGCCGGGTAGTACGGTCGATGCTCATGGTGGACCATCGCGACAAGGGACGCAATACTTGTTTAAACAAGGTAACGCGTTTGGGGGGGCGCAATCGGCGACCGGCGTAGCCGCGCCTACTTCACAACAACGGCGCCCTCGGGCAGCGTCAGCTCGGCGTCCGTGGCGATGAGCACGTTGTTGCCGCGCTCCTCGGGCTTGTCCGGCCACTCGGGCACATAGGCAACGTGTGCAAACTTCGCCGAGATGGCCTGCTCTACCTCATCAAGGATGCGCGCGTGGCGACCCCGGGTGGAGCATCGCAGGTTGGCGAGATACACCCCACCGGGCGCGAGCTTGGTGCGGATGAGCTGCGCACCCTCGTCTGTCCCCAGCTGGCCGAGCGGGTGGTTGCCCGAGAACGCATCGTTCACGATGACGTCATAGGGCCGCTCGGCGCGTCGCAGGTAGTCCCAGCCGTCATCGTTTACAAGCGAGATGCGCTCTGCGCCGTACTTTTCGATGAGGTCGTCGAGGAAGAAGCGCTCGCGGGCAATCACGGTGACCCGGGGATCGATTTCCACAACGTCAACGTGGAGCTTGGGTCGGTGGGCCACGAGCCACTTGGGCAGAGAATAACCGCCGCCGCCAATGACCAGCGCGCGCGTTGCGTTGGGCAGGTCGTAGCAGACCTCCGCCATGGTTCGGTGGTACACGCAGGCGAGCTCGAAGTGCAGGTCGTCGGGCAGGTAGCAGACGCTCTGGAAAGTTCCGTTCACATTGAGGAGACGCACGGGGGTGCCGTCGTCGTCGGCCGCCTCAAAGATGAGGGCGGGGCCAAACTTGGTGCGGCGCATCTCTACCCCGCGACGCTTGAGCAGCCAAGGCAGCGCCAAGACAATGGCAAAGAGAACCCAAGAGATGATGATTACGACAATGAACCAGGTGGGCACATATGCTCCTAATGAGGTTGGTTGCAGCGGGGGCGGACAGCACAGGGGGCCTATACCCAAACTCCCAGTTTATATTGTGAGTAGGAAACATCCTCGGCTATACTAGCGGATGCGGCAGCACGCAAAGTGTGCTTGCCTCATTCATCCACATCTAGGAGGACCTCACCATGATTCTTGGACTTGGCATTCCCGAGCTGCTCATCATCGTTGTCGTTGTGCTGATCATCTTTGGGCCCAAGAACCTTCCCAAGCTCGGCTCCGCCCTTGGCAAGACCGTCAAGAACGTGCGCGAGGGCATGGAGGAGGGCGACGACAAGGACTCCAAGAAGGTTGAGGAGCCCAAGGAGGACGAGGCCGAGGAGGTCGTCGCTGACGAGGACGACGCCGACGTTGAGGATGCTCCTGCCGAGAAGGCTAAGGAGGACGTCCAGTTCTGCCCCAAGTGCGGTACCGAGAACGCCGCCGACGCCGCCTTCTGCAAGAAGTGTGGCGCCAAGCTGGGCGAGTAACCCAGGCGCCCAGGGTACGTCCTTCCCACGCACTACGAGGAAAGCAGAGTCATGGATAACAGCAAGGAAATCACTCTTACCGCCGAAGGCCGCCAGAAGCTTGTTGACGAGCTTGCGTACCGCGAGGGCGAGCTTCGCGACGAGATCGTTGAGCGCCTGAAGGAGGCTCGTTCCTTCGGCGACCTCTCGGAGAACTCCGAGTACGATGCCGCCAAGGAGGAGCAGTCTCAGAACGAGTCGAAGATTGCCGAGATTCGCCAGACGCTCTCCGTGGCCAGGGTCGTTGCGGATGCGCAGCACGGCGGCATTAGAGTCTCCATTGGCACCACCGTCGAGCTTGAGGACGAGCGCGGCAAGAAGACCAAGTTCACCATCGTGGGCACTACCGAGACCAACTCGCTTGAGCACAAGATTTCGAACGAGTCCCCCGCAGGCCAGGCTCTTATCGGCTGCGGCAAGGGCGATCAGGTGGAGTTCACCACGCCCGCCGGCAAGACCAAGAGCTACACGATCGTGAACATTACTCGCTAACCTCCGTGAGACAAAGTGAGACAAAGGGACAGTCCCTTTGTCTCATCCCGCGAGCACAGAGCGACTTGGGCCCCTCCCCGGAGGGGCCTTTTCGTGAGACAAAGGGACTGCCCCTTTGTCTCATCTGTCAAAACGCTACAGTACAATAGTTTGCGCTATGGCCGCTAAACGTCGGCCAGGCACGAGAAGGCAATGCGCACCAACGGGCGCGCGCGAGTACGAGGAGCAGCAATGGCCGACCAGACCAAGATGGGCGAGAACAACACCAATGACGAGAGGGCCCAGCGCCGCGCTCGTCGCCAGGCGCTCATCGATGCGGGCGTGAACCCCTATCCCATTGCAAGCGAGGTCACGGCCCATGCAGCCCAACTCGAGAAGGACTACGCAGACCTCCCCGAGGGCGAGGACACCCAAGACGTGGTCTCTGTTGCCGGTCGCATCCGCGCGCTCCGCCGTCAGGGCAAGGTGGCCTTCATCGTCCTCGAGGACGTCACCGGCCAGATTCAGCTCTTCTGCCGTGTGAACGACCTTGGCGAGGAGGGCTGGGCACTCCTCCGCCAGCTTGACCTCGGTGACATCGTCGACGCCACTGGTCGCGTGCTGCGCACCCGTCGCGGCCAGCTCTCCATTGCGCCCACCAAGCTCGTGCTGCTCTCCAAGTCCCTGCGCCCGTTGCCCGAGAAGTTCCACGGCCTCACGGACCGCGAGGTGCGCTACCGCCAGCGCTACGTGGACCTCATCATGAACCCCGAGGTCCGTGACGTGTTCCGCAAGCGCAGCGCCATCATCAGCCTGATTCGCCGCTACATGGAGGCCGACGGCTACATGGAGGTCGAGACCCCCATGATGCACGCCATCCTCGGCGGCGCAAATGCGAAGCCCTTCGTTACGCACTTCAACGCTCTTGACCGTGACTTCTACCTGCGCATTGCCACCGAGCTGCCGCTCAAACGCCTCATTGTGGGCGGCATGGAGCGCGTGTTCGAGATTGGCCGTCAGTTCCGCAACGAGGGCATGGACCTCACGCACAACCCCGAGTTCACCTCGATGGAGGCGTACTGTGCCTACTCCGACCTCGACGGCATGAAGCGCCTCACCGAGGGCCTCTTCAAGGCAATCGCACGAGAGGTGTGCGGCTGCGAGGAGGGCCATGAGGTCATCTCGTACCAGGGTCAGCAGGTGGACATGAGCGGTACCTGGCGTTCCGTGCCCCTCTCTGAGGTCGCCTCGCAGGTGGTAGGCGAGCATGTGGACATGGACACCCCCATCGAGCACCTGCGCGAGCTCTGCCGCGCGAACGGCATCGAGGTCGAGGATGGCTGGGGCGCCGGCAAGCTCCTCTTCGAGCTCTACGACGAGCTGGGCGAGTCCACGCTGGTGGACCCCACGTTTGTCTGCGACTACCCCGAGGAGGTCAGCCCGCTCGCCAAGCGCAAGGCCGACGACCCGCGTCTCACGGACCGCTTCGAGCTTGTGATTTGCGGCCACGAGTACGCCAACGCGTTCTCCGAGCTCAATGACCCCGTCGACCAGGCCGGCCGCTTTGCGGAGCAGGTCGCGGCAAAGGGTATGGGCGACGACGAGGCCATGGGCTACGACTACGACTACGTGCGAGCACTCGAGTACGGCATGCCCCCCGCAGGCGGCATTGGCTACGGCATCGACCGTATGATCATGCTCTTCTGCGACCAGCCCGCCATCCGCGACGTGCTGCTCTTCCCGCAGATGAAGCCCGAGGTTGTCACCCGTGCGGACATCGCCTCGCAGCTCCCCGAGAAGACCGACAACGCCGCCGCTTCCGTGGACGTGATTGCGGACGACGCCGAGAATGGCGCCGCCAACGAGGCCGCGCGTGACTCCGCGGCACCTGCCCTCGCCACCGGCCTTACGCGCGACCAGGCGTTCGCCCTGCTCGAGCGCTACAACAAGGACCCCTTCCACATCCAGCACGCCGAGACCCTCGAGGGTCTCATGCGCTACTACGCCGAGAAGTACGACCCGGCAAACGTCGACTTCTGGGGCCAGGTGGGGCTTCTCCACGACCTTGACTGGGAGGAGTTCCAGGACCCGATCAATCACACGGTGAAGGCCGGTGAGCTCATCGAGGCCGAGGGCGGAACGCCTGAGCTGGTGCACGCTATCCAGACGCACAACTCTGACAACAACCCCGAGCTTCCCCAACCCGAGTCCAAGATGGAGCGCGTGCTCTATGCCGCCGACGAGCTCAGCGGCCTCATCCAGGCCGCCATTCTCATGCGCCCCAGCAAGTCGGTCATGGACCTCGAGGTTGCTTTCTTCATACGCCAGCAGCAGCTCTTCTACCAAGGGATTGGAACTTATCCTCGACCCTAACAAGCA
>CAJMLD010000004.1 GCA_905214175.1 uncultured bacterium | reverse complement strand
TGTACCTGAAGGACGCCGCGACCGAGGGCCTAACCGCCAAGATGGACGGCGGCGTGCTCACGGTCAACGTCCCCAAGCAGTCCGAGAAGGCCAATGTCACCAAGGTCGCAATCGACTAGCTGACAACCAACAGACGGGCCGGCATCCATCCCTCGCCAAGGCCCTGAGAAGAGCGCCCCGGTTTCGGCCGGGGCGTTTTTTCTGGGGCATTTGGGGCGCGCCTAGATTGCGTCTGCTCGCAGGGCCTCCACGATGTTCAGCGCGTGGCTGCGCCGCAGCGCATAGGCCACGGAGAGCCCGAGCACCGCCACCACGCCCGCAACGGCCCCGGCCACATAGCCCCACGGTAGCTCAAACGCGACGCCCACCGCAGGCTGCAGCACGGTCCAGAAGAGCCAGACCACGCCCACCGCAAAGACCAGGCCAAACCCCAGCCCGCGCAACGCGTAGCTCGCGCACTCGGCCACCAGCATGCGACGGAACCCCTTGGGCCCCAACCCCACGCTCTGCAGCACGGCAAACTCGCGCGTGCGCAGGATGATGCTCGTGGAGAGCGTGTTGAACACGTTCGCTACGGCAATGAGCAGGCACACCACCGAGAAGATCGTCACCAGGAGCTTGAAGAGACCAGCTATCGCTTCGGTCATCTCGTTCTGGGCCACGTTGTTATTGACGAATGCCGTGGCGTTGCTGCCTACCGTGGCGGTTGCGGCCTCTTCAAGGGCGTTGCCCGCGTCAAAGGGGTCGGCGCCCTCTGCAAGCGAGAACGGCACCATGATGCTTGTTGCCGAGAAGAGATTGGGGTGCGCCTCGAGGGCCGAGCGTGGCATGATCACGGGAAGCATCGAGGTGGACGTGAGGCCCGTGTCGGCGAGCTGATCTGGCAACGAGTCGAGCGTTCCCACAAAGGTGATGGTGCCGGAATCCACGGCCGCATCCTCGATGCTAGTCTGGCGCTGCGTTCCGCTCGTTCCGCTTTCCGAGTCCCCCCATGTCTGAACCAAGGCGCCGCCGCCGGAGTCAAGGAGCAAGGTCGACTGCGCGTCGCGCAGCTCGTAGACGGTGGCGGTGGTGGGCGTGCCGTACGGGGCAACCGTCCTCACGCTGCTCGACTCCATCCACGCCAGCACGTTGAGCGCCAGCGCCGGCATGCTCGTGCCATCTGTCGTCGTGGCGCTGCTTGCTCCGGCCTTGTTGCAGAGCTCGGCCCAGGTGTTGTCATCCACAAACGAGACGAGCATGGGACCAGCGTACGAGCCATCCTCGGCGGCGCCGCTGTCGCCAGCGTAGTAGTCCGTGAGAAACATGCGACCATCCGTCGAGATGCTTCCGGCTGGCAGGGTGGCCTCGAGGGCGCCGCTCACGATGGTCGAGCCCGGAGTGAGGCCTTCCACCTGCTTGGATATGGCCTGCACGTCTCGCACGAGGCTCAGTGTTTCCGCGGACACGGTGCCCTGGTCGGCCTCCTGGCGGTTGTAGACGGCAAGCGAGATATCCGAGCGCCCAAGGGCACCGAGGTCGCTGCCAACGTCCATGGCGCGCTCCATGTAGAGCGAGATGGCGCCAGAGAGCACGATGAGTACAACCGAGAGCGCGAGCGACACCACGACGGTGCGGCCGCGCGAGCTGGAGCGAGAGAGGTTCCTACTTGCCAGGAGGCCCGGGATTCCCGCGACGCGCTCGAGCAGCGGCGTCCGCGGTGCCTTCCCGGTGGCCTGGGCCTTCTCGATTGCGCGCACGGTCCTTTTGGAGAGCTTGACGTCCTGCTGCTGGCGAATGGCATCGATGGCCGAGACCCTGCTTGCGCGCCACGCCGGTGCCCAGGCGCTGGCGAGAAGCACCAGGAAGGACGCGGCCGCCATGCCTGCAACCACGGCCGGGCTTATCACCAGGGGAATGCCCTGGGCGGTCCCCGAGAGCGTACTGCGGAACAGGGCGTCAAACGCACGCGCCGAGCTGCTGAGCATTGCCGCGACCCCGGCTAGCCCGGCCGCGAGCCCCACCGGTATGCCCACAACGCCAATGGCCGCGGCCTCTATGAGCACCGTTCTTCTCAGCTGACGTCTTGACGCGCCCAGCGAGGAGAGCAGGCCAAACTGACGTGTGCGTTCGGCCACCGAGATCGAGAATGAGTTGCCAATCATCCCGATGGCGGCCACCACGATGACCCCACCAATCACGGCGACCATACCGCGCAGCGACTCCATAGCGGTGCTCTCGTCGCTCGCCATGCCCTGGAGCGCCAGCAGCTGTCCGTGGAGGTAGTAGTCCTCCTCGCCAAAGATGGGGGCCGCCCAGCCCTTGAGCGCGTCTCGCGTGGAGAGACCGTTCGTGCTTGCCCACACGCGCGTGAAGACGGGGCTCGAGACGTCGTTGGGCGAGACGATCGCGGTGGTGCCGGCCTCCTCAAAGGCGGTGAAGTCGTTTCTCAGGAAGTGCTGTGGCACGTAGAAGCCAACCACGGTGAAGCTGCGTGAGGTCGTAGGCGTGCCGAGGGAGTCGCCGTCTCCGAGCGTGGCACCAAGCGGCAGCGTGACGGTGGACCCCAGCCCTATGGGGCCGTCGCTGATGGCACTGGCGCCCGAGCCGTCGTCTGCGAGCGTGACGCCGGAGAACGTGACGGGCAGCATGACCTCGCCCGGTGCCTCGGGCTCGCGGCCGGAGCGTACCGTGGGCATCACGGTAAGGCCGCGTGCCTGGTCTGCGCTGCCGCGCAGCACCCGTGGCGCGGTCTGGATGGCAAGCAGCGTGGTGCTGAGGTCCGCGTCGCTCGCATACGAGGCAAAGCCTGCCACCTGGGAATCCATGGCAGCTGACACGTTTGCGTCCGTCGCCAGCCGGCCAAGGGCCGAGTCTGCCTCGGCCGGCTGGAGGCTGTCAAAAACCTGCCAGGAGCCCTCGGTTTCGATGGCGCGGCCGAGAAGGGCTGAGGCGACGCTCGTAGCGGTGGCCACCACGCCCGTGAGCAGGGCCGTCGAGAGAATCACGCCGATCACGGTGACCACGGTGCGCGTGCGGTTCTTGCAGAGCGACCGCAGGGTGAAGCTCGTGAAGACTCCCACCTGGTTCACCCCCTGCGCTCGTCTGAGACCACACGGCCGTCCTCGATGGCAATCACGCGTTGGGCCATGAGAGCCACGTCCTCATCGTGCGTGATTACCACGAGGGTCTGGTGCAGGTCCTTGTTGGACGCACGCAGAAGCCGCATGATCTCGGCCGAGTTCTTGGAGTCGAGGTTTCCGGTGGGCTCGTCCGCAAGCACGATGGCGGGTGAGTTCATGAGCGCCCGGCCAATGGCTACACGCTGCTGCTGGCCGCCGGAGAGCTGGTTGGGCAAGTGGTGCTCGAAGCCCCTAAGGCCAAGCGAGGAGATAAGCGTGGCCAGGCGCTGCTCGTTCACCTTGCGGCCATCCATGCGCACCGGAAGCGTGATGTTCTCCTCCACATCCAGTACGGGGATGAGGTTGTAGAACTGGTACACCAGCCCCACCTCGCGACGACGGAAGACGGCCAGCTGCTCGTCCGAGCGCTTGTACACGTCCTCGCCGTTCATGCGCACCGTGCCCGAGGTGGGACGGTCGACGCCGCCCATGAGGTGCATGAGCGTTGACTTGCCAGAGCCGGATGAGCCCACGATGGCCACAAACTCGCCGGCCGCGATGGAAAGGCTCACGTCGTCGAGCGCCCGCACGGCGGCGGGCCCGGTTCCGTAGACCTTGGTGAGATGCTCGATGCTCAGGATGTCCATGGAGCTCCCCTCGATTGTCTGTGGTTGTGCCACCATAGTGAGCCCGCGCTCCCACGCAGCCGTGACGCGCGCGTGACTAAACCGTCACCTTGGGAAAGACCAGGTCGAAGCGGGCACCTCCGGTGGGACTTACGTTTGAGGCCGTGATCTGGGCGCCCTGTGCAACAAGCAGCGCCCGCGAGAGCGAGAGGCCAATCCCCACGCCGCTGGGGTTGCACACGTCCTCGTCACGGCGGCCGGCGTTGCCCGCGCCGTGATAGAAGCGCTCAAATACGTGGGACAGGTCCTTCTCGGCAATGCCTGGTCCGGTGTCCTCCACGCATATGCGGCAGGCCACGGTGTCCTCACGGGCGGTAATGCGCACGGTGCCGCCGGCGGGTGTGTGCTCCACGCAGTTCTTGAGCACGTTGGTCAGCGCCTCGCGAGTCCAAGCAGCGTCGCCCATGAACGAGCAGTCGGGCTCCACGCGCGCCTGGAAGGCCACGCCGGCGAGGTCGGCGGCCACGGCGAGCGGCTCCTGCGCCGCCTTGACCAGCGCGGCTACGTCTACGCGGCGGCGCTCAAGACGCACCACGCCTGCGTCCAGGCGCGCGAGCTTGAGCAGTGACGAGACGAGCCACTGCAGCTGCTCGAGCATGCGTCCGCAGTCGCGCACGCGCTGGGAGTCCTCGGGCGTCGCGGCCGCCTTGCGCATGAGCTCAAGCTCGATGCCAAGCGATGTGAGCGGGGTTCTCAGCTGGTGGGAGATGTCGGCCAGGGCGTCGGCGAGCGCGTGCTTCTCGGCCTCAAGCTCCTCGTTGGCCACGACCAGGCGCGTCACGGTCTTGTCGAGCTGGCTGGCGAGAATGGCCAGCTCGCCCTCGCCCATGCCCCTGAAGCTCACGTTGCGCTCTCCGGAGAGCGCGCGGTCCAGGCGCTCGGAGAGCTGGGCGATGCGGCGGTAGCGCAGGGCGGTCGAGACGGCGAAAAGCGCAACGAGAACGATGCCGCACGCGGCGACCCATGCTGCCGCGGCTGGGCCAGCCTGCAGCCAGGCGCCGGCGCAGAGGGCTGCGGTCGTGGCGGCGCCTATGCCGAGAAGGGCGATGAACCTGGGATCGCGGGGCATGGCGCTACTCCGCCGCGCGGTAGCCCATGCCGCGAACGGTACGGATGAGCTGCGGGTTTGCCGGATCGTCCTCAATCTTGTCGCGCAGGCGGCGAATGTAGACCGAGAGGGTGTTCTCCTCCACATAGGCGCCGGAGTCCTCCCAGAGCGCCTCGCGCATCATGTCGCGCGTGACGATGCCACCCGCCTTGCTTGCAAAGAGCAGCAGCAAGCGGTACTCGACGGCCGAGAGGTCCAGCTCGCGACCGTCCTTGGTCGCGCGGGCGCGGGTGGGGTCCACGATGACGCTGCCCAGGTGCAGCAGGTGCTGCGTGGGCTGCGAGCGCCGCAGCACGGTGCGAATGCGGGCGAGCAGCTCGCGCGGCCGGAAGGGCTTGGCAATGTAGTCGTCGGCGCCCATCGAGAGGCCGGCGACGGTGTTGAACTCGTCGTCCGAGGCGGTGAGAAAGATTACGGGCAGGTGCGGGCGGGCCTCCTTGAGCGCGCCGCACACGGCAAATCCGTTGCCCTGCTCCAGCGTGACGTCGAGAAGCACGAGGTCAAAGGGCTTCTCGGCGCGCGTGCCCAGGGTTATGGCGCCGTCCTGGCTCGGCGTTGCCTCGACGCTGTAGCCCTCGGAGCGGAGGAGCTCCGTGAGCGTGCGAACTATGTCTGCGTTGTCCTCGACGAGCAGAATGCGCATGGCGCCTCCCCGGTTGTGCGGCGATTGCGTGGCATACGGTGCCCGTGCGTCACGCTACAACAACACTTACCACACCGAGAGCGGGGCATCCTGGGCAGAGACGCAAACGGTCAGGTGGCCGTCGGGCGTGCGCGCCTCGGTGAACGTCTCGTTGGCGGCCTCGGCACCCACGGCGGCGGCCAGGGTGCGCACGGCCACGCTGGGGCGGTTATTCTCGTGCGAGAGGTGCATACCCACAATGACCTCGGTCTCGTTGGACACGAGGTTCTGCAGCGCGTCTGCGGCCTGGGCGTTGGAGAGGTGGCCTTGGGGGCCGTGGATGCGCTGCTTGAGGTAGCCGGGGTAGGGGCCGGTGGAGAGCATGCGCTCGTCGTGGTTGGACTCGAGCGCGAGCACGCGGCAGCCGGTGAGCGCCTGGCCGGCTTCGTCGGTAAGCACGCCGGTGTCGGTGCAGTAGCCCAGGGCGTCCGTGAGTTCGCCGTTCTCGTCCGTGGTCGCGAAGCGGAAGCCCACCGGGTCTGCCACGTCGTGGCTGGTCGGGAAGACGGTTACGTGCATGCCGCACAGCTCGAGCGAGTCCGTGTGGCGAATGACCTCGAACGGCAGCTGCGAGAGGCGCTCGCGCGCGGCGATGGTGCCGGCAGTCGCGAAGAGCGGGCCGTCGAAGTGGTTGGCAAAGACGGGCAGGCCAGAGACGTGGTCGGTGTGCTCGTGGGTGAGAAGGACCGCGCGCACGTCGTCCATGTTGACGCCCAGCTCGCTGGCGCGCGCCAGGAGCGTGCGACGGGCGATGCCGTCGTCGATGAGCACGCTGCCCGCGGGGCCCTCGACCACGGCGGCGTTGCCCTTCGAGCCGGAGGCCAGGACGTGCAGGTGGATCTGTGGGGTCATGCGGGCGGTCCTTTCGGTGGTTGGGGCGGTGCGATGGTGCGACGGACAGCGTAGCAGCCCCGCGAGACGGTATTGGCGCTCGGGCGGGGCCTTCACGCGGGCGCCAAACAGCCGGGCGTGCCATCAACGCCGCTGCCCCGGCCGATGCCGCTGCCCCGGCCGATGCCGCTGGCCCCCGCTCCCCCCTCCCCTCAAAAGTGAACACGAAATCAATCACGGCTTACGCTTTCCCAGTAATGCCCAGTTGCCGAGAACCCCCGCACTGCCGCGATTGAAATCGTGTTCACTTTTCAGCGACGAGAAGCGCTCGCTTGCCGCGCCACGACCTCCTGCCGCCTACCGCGACCGCCGCAGCCCGCGCCCACCGGCCCGCCGTCGGGCCCAAAAGCGCGCTAGCTCCATGCGGCATCGTCGCCGCAGCGTGGCGCGGCGACCTTCTCGCCGTGTTCAGCCCGTTACTGCACGCGCGTTACGGTCATCGCGCCGTCGCCAAATGTGATCTCGTAGTCCTCAATTATCGCCTCGGGTGGCTCAATCCGGGCGAGCACCCGGCTCAGCTCTCGCCCGCGCCGTCCCGGGAGCAGCGACCAAATGAGCCGCTGACGCTCGGCCGCAAGCCGCGGCCTGTTCAGCGCGTGCCTCTGCTTCGAATAGTCCCGTTGGGTGGTGCGCTCGAGAAGCGACATGGCCTGCTGCATCACGCGGTCGATGCCCCCGCGCTCGTAGAAATCCTCCTTGGTCACGGGGAGCACCGAGAGCCCCTGCACAAGCAGGTCCCGGTCGCGCCGCTTGTCGGCCACCACCGCCTCCCGCACCGAAGCAAGCGTGATGTTGTCGAGAAAACCTGTACCGGTCGCCTCGGAACCCGATTCCCCAAAGTGCGGTCCGCCATCATAGTTGAAACCAATGGTGGACCCGGCCACAAGTGAGTCGGGAACGCGGCTTGCCTTGTCCATAAACGCAAGGATTGTCCCGTGAGCAACAAATCGTGGATTAAGCCGCAGCTCGCCGAGTTCATATCCAAGCTCATGCAGCGGCATCCGGGCAAGTCCATTGAGAAGTGCCTCCTGTGGAGACCACGCCTCATCCATGAGCCACTCGGCTACCCTGCGGCTTTGCTCAAGTCCAGCAAGGTCGTGCGCAGTCGAGACATACGACCGAATCTTATCTGCAGTGGTTACAGGCTTGATACCGTATGCGACCGTTCCATCGCGCGGGTCGCATGCGTCGCGCGAGAAGCGTCCGCACATCTCGAGCCCCACAAGCAACTGCGCAGCAGGCGACATGATGGTTCCCAGCTCAATGAAGAGTAGCTCAGGGCAGGGGATTCGAGCGATGCTGTTCAGTTCGATGACAGGGCTTGCCGCGAGGCCGCGCACGTAGACGGTGTTTCTCGCCGTTCGTGAGCGAATTCGCGCACCCGGCCGCGGGACCATTACCTGCACGCGTCCACGCACGTTGGACAGGCTGGTGCCCACGGATTCCAGGCACGCGCCAATCCGCCGCCGCGTCCAGTACCTGCGCGGCGCGACAACGGATGTCTCGAGACTGTGCCGGTCGGCCGTGAGCGTGCGCCCCGATCTTCTCCAAACGCGCAGAATGTGCAGCGCCGTAAGCTTGTTGAACGTGATTCTCATCTGGACCTCCCTGGGCGACGAGTGGCCGGCACTTCTCGGCACGCGGATCACGCGCCGGCGAGTGCCGAGAGGTTACGCCATCCTCCGCGTCGGGAAGTGAACACGATTTCAATGGACAGTGCCGTGGTTTCGCAAAAGCCCAGTTGGACGGCGCGCATCCGGGGTGGCAACTGAAAACGTGCTCGCTTTTTGGTGTCAGATTGGTGCGAGCAATTTGTGGTCAAGGGGCCCTGCCGGCAACGCTTGGGACGAGAAAAACGTTCGCAGAGGGGGACTTGGGGCTCTTTCGTGCAAGAAAGCGGTCAGGTTGCGGGCACTTGTGATCCAGAATTTCTCGCCAGAAGGCCGATTTGGTGCAAGAAGATGACACTTTTGGAGCGCACGAGAAAACACATCAATTCGCCACACCTGCGCACGACATCGCCGTCATTTCACGTGCCTTTTGTGCGGTGCCAGCCGCCCGGCTCGCGCTCCAGCAGGCTGCCCCGCAGCCAAGCCCGGTTTCCGGCCATTTGCCCCGCAAAAAGTGAACACGTTTTCAATCCGGCTTTGTCATTGTCGTCAAAATCCCAGTTGATGACAAGTTCGCTCTCCTTGCAATTGAATTCGTGTTCACTTTTTGGGAGGGGCTGGCGAGAGGGGCCCAGCGCCGGTGGCCTGCCGGCGGGTTACGGGACGGTGGACGGAAGCCCGAGTGCGGCTCCTGGCGGGGTAGAATCGAGCGCGTAACCGCATCGGCGCCGTACGCCCGCACGCCAGCGCCGCACGCACCCGAGGGGGGATCGCACATGCCAAGCGTTGCTCGCAGATACGGCTCGGGAGACGCCGGCTCCGGCAGTCCCTTCGAGCGCCCATCCCGCAGTACCGACGACGCCCTGCGCGCCCCCGTTATCCTCATGGTCTCCGGCGGCGCGGACTCCACGGCCCTCCTGGTGCTGGCGGCAACCTCCGCGCTGGACATCGAGGATGGCCGCGGCCGCGCACGCATCGCCCGCGAGCGCCTCCACGTGCTTCACGTGAACCATCGCTTGCGCGGCATCGACGCCGACGAAGACGAGGAGTTTGTTCGCGACCTCGCCGCCCGCTACGGCATCCCC
The DNA here is from genome assembly GCA_905214175.1 of uncultured bacterium. Classification (GTDB taxonomy): domain Bacteria; phylum Actinomycetota; class Coriobacteriia; order Coriobacteriales; family Atopobiaceae; genus Tractidigestivibacter. The sequence continues at coordinate 16,810 of CAJMLD010000004.1, read as the reverse complement.
TGCACCATCCGCCGCGTGGACGTGGCCGCGCTGGCAGCGGCGTCCCCGGACGGCAACGTGGAGAACGCCGGCCGAGAGGTGCGCTACGGCGAAGCCACCCGCTTGGCCAACGAGCTCTCGGCCCAGCTCGGCACGCCTCGCTCGGCCGCGCGCATCCTCACTGCCCACACGGCCAACGACCGCGCTGAGACTTTCGTGATGAACGCCATCCGCGGCACCGGCGCCTCGGGTCTCTCGTCCATCCCTCGCCGACGCAACCGCGTGGTTCGCCCGCTGCTCGACCGCACGCATGACGAGCTCTGCGAGTTCCTGCGCATGCGCGGCATCGTGTGGCGCGAGGACGACACAAACGCCGACACGCGCTACCTGCGCGCCTACGTGCGCCACGAGGTCATGCCGGTGCTTGAGCGGAGAAATCCGCGCGTGGTGGCAAGCCTCTCGACCACCTGCGACATCCTCTCGGACGAGGATGCGTACCTTACCGCCGTCGCCGCGCGCACCTTGCGCGACCTCACGCGCCGCACGGGAGAGGGCGCCCTCGCGCTGGACGCCGCGCGCCTCTCTGCTTGCGAGGTCGCAATCGCCCGACGTGTGGTGCGCGCGGCCATCCTCGAGGTCTGCCCCGAGGCCCGTCTTGAGGCGCGCCACATCGCCCAGGTGCTCTCGCTCGTCGCGGCAGGCACCGGTTCGGCGTCCATCCCCATGGGCGGGGAGGCTCGCGTCGAGTACGGCCTGCTCTTCCTGCGCGCCCATGCGCCAAAGGCCGGCGACTTCGCCGGCTGGCTGGAGGTCCCCGGCGAGCTCCCGTTGGGCGACCCGCGCCCCGGCCGCGCGGCAGCGGCCCTCTCCGCGCGCCTGGTGCCGGCCCCCGCCAACGCGGACATCCCGGCACTTGCGCTCTCCCACGGTCGCGAGTGGGCTGGGACCTCGGTCCTTCTCGACGCCTCTGCCTGCGGAATCGACCCCAACCTGGGCGGTAGGCTCTGGGTTGACTCCCCGCATGCGGGCGACGTTTTGTGCCCCCTGGGCATGCACGGACAGTCGAAGAAGGTCTCGGACCTGCTCAACGAGGCCCGCATTCCCGCCGCCGAGCGCCCGCTCGTGCCCGTGGTGCGCACCTCGCCCACCGGCCCCGTGGTGTGGGTTGCGGGAATCAGGGCCGACGAGCGCGCTCGCTGCACGCCGCGCACCTCACACTTGCTAGAATTAAGTCTCCGAACAGCATAGACGGCGCGCAGGCCGAGAAGCGCGGTGGGCGCCCGTCGGGAGTGGAGGATCGCAATGGCAGAGATGCATCCGGACGTGGAGAGCGTTGTCCTGAGCGAGGAGGACATCCACCGGATCGTGTCCCGCATGGGGCGCCAGATCTCCGAGGACTACGCCGACAAGAACCCCCTCATCGTGGCCGTCCTGCGTGGGGCATTCGTCTTCACCGCAGACCTCATGCGCGCCATCACTGTGCCGTGCTCGGTGGACTTCATGGCCGTGAGCAGCTACGGCGACGGCGTCAAGAGCTCGGGTGTGGTGCGCATCGTGAAGGACCTCGACACCAAGGTCGAGGGACGCCATATCATTGTGGCCGAGGACATTCTCGACTCTGGCCTCACCCTGTCCTACCTGGTAAAGCTCCTGCAGTCGAGAAAACCCGCGTCCATAGAGATTGCGGCCTTCTCGGTGAAGGACATCCCCAACCACGCGCCGGCTGTTGCCCCGCGCTACGTTGGCGCGCACGTGCCCGACGCCTTTGTAGTGGGCTACGGCCTCGACTACGCCGAGCGCTATCGCAACCTGCCCTACGTGGGCATCCTCAAGCCCGAGGTGTACTCCAAGTAGCACCCAAGGAACCAACCGCAAGGAGACGTTTTCGTGTCAGACAACAATCCGCTCGACAAGCTTCCCACGCCGGGAGGTGACAACCGCGGGCCGCAGAACCAGCGCAGCTTTCTGGTTACGCTGCTCATCATAGTGGCAATCGTGGCGTACCTGGCCTTCTCCACGGGTCAGAGCCCGCTCTCCTCCTCGGACTCCGTGGACACGCTGGCAACCAACGAGTTTGTGACCGCAGTCAAGGATGACCGCGTGAACTCGGTGACGTTCAAGACCTCGGACGGCAGCATCTCGGGCGACTACTGGGCGAATGAGGACGACAAGGGCGACGAGTCCAAGCTCCAGAAGTTCAAGAGCTACTACGTGGGCGCGGACTCCCTGGACGAGCTCATGGCCAAGCACGCCGAGACATCGTTCACCATCGACACCTCTGACGGCAGCGCCTGGGAAACCATCCTGCTCTCCGTGGTACCCACGCTGCTTCTGGTGGGCGTCTTCGTGTACTACATGCGGCGCATGAGCGAGCAGAACGGCCGCACGATGGACTTCGCCAAGACCAAGGCGCAGACCACCGAGGAAGAGCGGCCCAAGGTCAAGTTCTCCGACGTCGCCGGTATCGACGAGGCCGTGGAGGAGCTCAAGGAGGTCCGCGACTTCCTGCGCGAGCCCGAGCGCTACCAGAAGATGGGCGCCAAGATTCCCCACGGCGTGCTTCTGGTGGGCCCTCCGGGCACGGGCAAGACGCTGCTTGCCAAGGCCGTGGCTGGCGAGGCGGGCGTGCCGTTCTTCTCGATATCCGGCTCTGACTTCGTGGAGATGTTCGTGGGCGTGGGTGCGAGCCGCGTACGCGACCTCTTCAAGCAGGCCAAGGCTGCGGCGCCCTGCATCATCTTCATCGACGAGATCGACGCCGTTGGCCGCCAGCGCGGCGCCGGCCTTGGCGGCGGCCACGACGAGCGCGAGCAGACCCTTAACCAGCTGCTGGTTGAGATGGACGGCTTCGAGGACAACTCGGCCGTCATTCTCATCGCCGCGACCAACCGCCCGGACATCCTTGATCCGGCGCTGCTGCGTCCCGGCCGCTTTGACCGCCGCGTGACCGTTGACCGACCGGACGTCAAGGGGCGCGAGAAGATCCTACGCGTGCACGCTCGCAACAAGCCGTTTGAGAGCACGGTAGACTTTGCCGCGATCGCCAAGATTACGCCCGGCTTTACCGGCGCGGACCTCTCCAACCTCATGAACGAGTCGGCCCTGCTCGCCGCGCGCAGGCACAAGGACAAGATCGGTCAGGACGAGGTCGAGGAGGCCATGGAGCGCGTCATTGCCGGCCCCGAGCGCAAGAGCCGCGTGATTACCGAGAAGGAGCGCCGCGTCATTGCGTTCCACGAGAGCGGCCACGCGCTTGTTGGCCACGTGCTCGAAAACTCGGACCCGGTGCACAAGATCTCGATCGTGAGCCGCGGCCAAGCCCTTGGCTACACCATGCAGATGCCCGAGGAGGACCACTTCCTCGAGACCCGCGACGGCATGCTCGACCAGATTGCCGTGCTGCTTGGCGGCCGCACGGCCGAGGAGCTGTTCTGCGACGACATCACCACCGGCGCGAGCAACGATCTTGAGCGCGCCACTAAGCTCGCCCGCGAGATGGTTACTCGCTACGGCATGAGCGAGGAGCTGGGCACGCAGGTCTTTGGCGAGGCTCAGCACGAGGTCTTCCTGGGTCGCGACTACGCGCAGCACAACGACTACGCGGCCGAGACCGCCAAGCGCATCGACGACGAGGTCGAGCGCATCATGCGCGAGGCCCATGCCCGCGCGCGCGAGGTCCTGGAGGCCAGGCGCCCGCAGATGGAGACCATGGCCACGGTCCTGCTCCAGCGCGAGACCGTCGAGGGCGAGGCCGTGAACGCGCTGCTCGACGGCACCTGGGACCAGTACCTGGCCGAGCACCCCGAGGCGGCCGAGAAGCCCGCCGATGGCGCCGCCGCGACCCCCTATGCCGCTGCCGACGCCGTCGCGACCTCCGATGCCGCCGACGACGCCCCCGCGCCCGCCGACGCGCCTGCCGCCGACGCGCAAGAACCCACAGAGAGGAACACCAATGTCGATTAACGAGCAGAACTACGCCTACGGGGCGTCAAAGTCGTCCATCCGCGAGATTGCCGCCTACGGCGCCGCGCGCAAGGCGCAGATTGGTGCCGAGAACGTCTTCGACTTCAGCCTGGGCAACCCCTCGATCCCCGCGCCGGACGCGGTCCGCGAGTCCATCGAGCGCTCGCTCCAGCTGCCGCCCACGCAGCTCCACAGCTATACCCCGGCCTCTGGCCTGCCCTTCGTTCGCGAGAAGCTCGCCGCGTCGCTCTGCCGTCGCTACGGCGAGAACACCGCGGCTGCCGGCGACCTCTACCTCACCTGCGGTGCGGCGGCGTCGCTCTCCATCAGCTTCCACGCGGTGGTCAACCCTGGCGACGAGGTCATCGTGATTGCCCCGTACTTCCCCGAGTACCGCGTGTGGATTGAGACCGCCGGCGCCACGTGCGTCGAGGTCATGGCAGACCCCGAGACCTTCCAGATTGACACCGAGGCCGTGCGTGCTGCCGTTACCCCGCGCACGAAGGCCGTCGTGATCAACTCGCCCAACAACCCCGTGGGCTCGGTCTACTCGGCGCAGAACCTTGCCGCGCTGGCAGACGTCCTGCACGAGCGCGAGGATGCCCTCGGTACCGCCATCTACCTTGTGGCCGACGAGCCCTACCGCGAGATCTCCTACGGCGCGGAGGTCCCCTGGGTCCCGGCAATCTACGACCGCACGCTGGTGTGCTACTCGTACTCCAAGAGCCTCTCGCTTCCTGGCGAGCGCATAGGCTGGGTGCTCGTGCCGCCCACCAACCCCGATCACGACCGGCTTGTTCCCGCCATCGCGGGCGCCGGCCGCTCGCTGGGCTTCGTCTGCGCGCCCGCACTCTTCCAGCGCGTGGTTGCCGACTGCTGCGACGTGCCCTCCGATGTCGATGCCTACGCGCGCAACCGCGAGGCGCTCACCCGCGGCCTCTCCGAGCTGGGCTACCACTACATCGAGCCGCAGGGCGCCTTCTACCTGTGGGTCAAGGCTCTGGAGCCCGACGCCAACGCGTTCTTCGAGCGCGCAAAGTCCCTCGAGCTCCTACCCGTCCCGTCCGATAGCTTTGGCTGCACGGGTTGGGTGCGCATTGGCTACTGCGTGAGCTACGAGACCATCGTGAACTCCATGCCCGCATGGAAGAAGCTGGCTGAAAGCTACAAGTAAGTGTCCGTGGCGGGCGCACTCCCACACCGGGTGTGCGTCCGCCGCACATAAACCTGCCAGGAGGGGGCCGAGCATGACGTCTCGCACGTCTGGGAACACCTGCGGAGACTGCATCTTCTTTGGAGAACGCACGGGTATCGTGCGCACGCGCAACGTGTGCGAGCGCCCCGGCGAGAAGCTCCGTGCGGTCGAGAAGGACGCGGCGGCCTGTGACGCCTACCAGGCCTCGCCCCGGGCGTCGTTCGGCCTTGGCCAGCCGCGAGCGAACGCTGCTGGACCCGCCGCCGTCCCCTCACCGGCCGCCTCCGCGCTTCGGCCAACCACCGGCAGGCAGATCCTCTGCGACACGCATTGCCACACGCTCTTCTCGCGCCATGCGTACTCGACGCTCGAGGAGGACGTGCGTGCCGCTGCCGCCCAGGGCATGGAGCTTCTCGGTGTCACCGACCACTACTCAAGCATGCTGTTTTCCCAGCAGACCGTCCAGGACTGGCAGTACTTCCTCAACCTGTGGGCATGGCCGCGCAGGTGGCACGGGGTGCGCCTGCTCCGCGGCTGCGAGGCGGACATCATCGACCTCGACGGCAACATCTTTGGTCACGACATCTTCTTCGACAAGGGAATCAACGGCAGTGCGTATCGCAAGCCTCACAGCCTCAAGAAGATGGCATTCGCGCAATGCGACTACGTGATTGCGAGCGTCCACAACAAGGACTTCACCGAGGGCGCCTCGCGCGAGCAGATCACCCGGATGTACCTGCGCGTGCTTGAGGATCCCAAGGTGCTGATCCTTGGTCACGTTGGCCGTACGGGCCTCGACTTTGACCTGGACACGGTGCTGGGTGCCGTCAAGGAGCACGGCAAACTCATCGAGGTCAACGAGTCGAGCCTCATCGCGCAGAAGCGTGCGGGCTCCTACAAGCGGTGCCGCCAGATTGTCGAGCGTTGCGCCGAGCTGGGCGTGAGCGTCTCGTTTGGCTCTGACGCGCACGTCTCGTCGCTTGTGGGCCATCACGAGGCCGCAGATGCCCTGCTTGACGAGGTACACTTCCCCCAGGAGCTTGTCGCCTGCCGTGATGCTGCCACGTTTGCCGGCGTCGTCGAGTCAGTGATAGGTCCTATGGCGGAATAGGGGAGGCCTTCTCGCCACCGCGCTCGCCAGCACACGTGCTCTCCAAACGGGGTAAAGTTAGCCCAAACAGACTGAAACCCCCAATCGGCCGCAAGGCGCCCGCGTCCGGCGGCCTTCGCAAGGAGAGCAATGACACTCGATACGCTCGAGATTGGCAAGGACGCCATCGTTCGCTCGGTGGACTGCGACGAGAAGTCCCTGCGTCAGCACATCTTTGATATGGGCCTCACGCCGGGTACCGAGGTCACCATGGTCAAGTACGCACCCATGGGAGACCCGCTTGAGATTCGCCTGCGCGGCTACGAGCTCACCATCCGCGCGGCAGACGCGGCCCAGATCTCGCTCGAGAACGTCCATGACGCGCACGAGAAGGTCCGGCTGCAGGTGGCCTCGGGCGTCACGAGCCACCCCGCCATCGGCGAGAGCAAGCTTCGTCCCCGCGCCGCGGGGAAGGTGGTCCCTGCGGGAAAGCCCCTCACGTTCGCTCTGGCTGGCAACCAGAACTGCGGCAAGACCACGCTCTTCAACCAGCTTACGGGCTCCAACCAGCACGTGGGCAACTTCCCCGGCGTCACCGTCGACCGCAAGGACGGCCAGATGCGCAGCCACCCCGAGGCTACCGTCACGGACCTTCCGGGCATCTACTCGCTCTCGCCCTACACAGGCGAGGAGGTCGTGAGCCGTCAGTTCATCATCGACTCGAAGCCCGACGCGATCATCAATATCATTGACGCCACCAACATCGAGCGCAACCTCTACCTCACCACGCAGCTCATGGAGCTCGACGTTCCCATGGTCGTGGCCCTCAACATGATGGACGAGGTCACGGAGAACGGCGGATCCGTGGATGTGAACGGCTTGGAGTCCTTCCTGGGCGTGCCGGTGGTCCCCATCTCCGCCGCCAAGGACGAGGGCGTGGACGAGCTGGTCGAGCATGCCATCCACGTTGCCCGCTATCGCGAGCGTCCGGGTCGCATTGACTTCTGCCGCCCGGACGGTCCCGATGGCGGCGCCGTCCACCGCTGCATCCACGCCATCGGCGAGCTTGTCTCCGACCATGCGGAGCGCGCCGGCCTGCCCGACCGCTACGCCGCGACCAAGCTCATCGAGGGCGACGAGCTGGTCATCAAGGCGCTTGGCCTCGAGAAGAACGAGCTCGACGCCGTAGAGCACATCATCTCCCAGATGGAGGAGGAGTCCGGCTCCGATCGCCTTGCGGCTCTCGCCGACATGCGCTTCTCGTTCATCGAGTCCATCTGCGCCCGCTGCGTCAAGAAGCCGCAGGAGAGTCGCGAGCACGAGCGCTCCGCGCGCATCGACCGCGTGCTCACCGGGCGCTTCACGGCTATCCCGTGCTTTGTGGGCATCATGATCGTGGTGTTCTGGCTCACGTTCGACCTCATTGGCGGTAACCTCTCGGACCTCATGGCCACGGGTGTCGATGCGGCTTCCGCCGCCATCGACGCTGCGCTCACCGCCGCAGACGTGAACCCCGTGATTCACTCTCTGGTCATTGATGGCGTGATAACCGGCGTGGGCACGGTCGTCTCGTTTCTGCCCATCATCGTGACGCTGTTCATCCTGCTGTCGATCCTCGAGGACTCCGGCTACATGGCGCGCGTGGCCTTTGTGATGGACAAGCTGCTGAGAAAGATTGGCCTTTCTGGCCGGAGCTTTGTTCCTATGCTGGTGGGCTTTGGCTGCTCGGTGCCGGCCATCATGGCAACGCGCACGCTGCCCTCGGAGCACGACCGCAAGATGACCATCATGCTTACGCCGTTCATGAGCTGCTCGGCCAAGCTGCCGGTCTACACCCTGCTGTGCGCCGCGTTCTTCTCCAAGGGCGCTCCGCTCGTGATGGTCTCGCTCTACGCGATTGGCATGCTCGTGGGTGTGCTGGTGGCATTGGTCCTCAAGCGCACGGCCTTCAAGGGCGAGCCGGTGCCCTTCGTGATGGAGCTCCCGAACTACCGCATGCCTAGCGCCGGAACCACGCTTCGCCTGGCCTGGGACAAGGCGAAGGACTTCCTCACCAGGGCGTTCACGATCATCTTCCTGGCAAGCGTTGCCATCTGGTTCCTGCAGACCTTTGACGTGCGCCTCAACATGGTCTCCGACCAGTCGCAGAGCCTGCTTGCCATCATGGGCTCGGCCATCTCGCCCATCTTCGCGCCGCTGGGCTTTGGCGATTGGCGCGCCTCCACGGCGCTGGTGACCGGCTTTGCCGCAAAGGAGTCCGTCGTGGCAACGCTCACCGTGCTTGTGGGCGACACCCCCGCCGCGCTGGCCACGCTCTTCACGCCCTTCTCAGCCTTTGTGTTCCTGGTGTTCGTGCTGCTCTACACGCCGTGCGTGGCGGCCATCACCGCGGTGCGCAACGAGCTCAACGGCCGCTACGCGCTGTACGTGGTGCTGCTCCAGTGCGGCGTGGCATGGGTGGTTGCGTTTGTCGTGCACGTCATCGGGGCGCTGCTTGGCCTAGCGTAAGGCCGGGGCCGCTCCCCGCGAGCGCCCCTTCGCCGACCAAGCGGCCGTCGGCGGCCGCCCTACAACTCCAGTTCCAGCTCGATGGGGCAGTGATCCGATCCGTACACGTCATCCAAGATGGCGGTGCCGGTCACCTTGGGCATGAGCTGCGGAGAAACCAGGAAGTAGTCGATGCGCCAGCCAATGCCCCGCTCGCGGGCGCGCATGCGGTAGCTCCACCAGCTGTACGCACCAGCAAGGTCCGGATGGCGCTCGCGGAACGTGTCCACAAGCCCGCTCTCAAGCAGCTTGGTGAAGCTCTCGCGCTCCTCGTCCGAGAAGCCCGCGCTCTCGTGGTTGTCATCGGGGCGCGCAAGGTCAATCTCCTCGTGTGCCACGTTAAAGTCGCCGCAGGTCACAACCGGCTTGTCTTGGGCAAGCTCGGTGAGAAAGTCGCGGTAGCGCGCATCCCACTCCATGCGCTCGTCCAGGCGCGTAAGGCCGTTCTTAGAGTTGGGCGTGTACACGTCGACAAACCACAACTTGGGGAACTCAAGCGCGCACACGCGGCCCTCGTCGTCGGCCACGGGCGAGCCGATCGTGCGCACAACCTGCAGTGGCTCCTCGCGCGTGAAGACGGCCGTGCCCGAGTAGCCCTTGCGCTCGGCATAGCTCCAGTACTGGTGGTAGCCGGGAAGGTCAAGCTCGACCTGGCCCTCCTGGAGTTTGGTCTCCTGCAGGGCAAAGACGTCTGCACCCAGCGTGTCGAAGATCTGGGTGAAGCTGGGCTCCTTTTTGAGCACGGCGCGAAGGCCGTTTACGTTCCATGAAACAAAGCGCAGGCTGCGAGTGGTGTCTGCCATCATGTGTCCTCTTCTTGCTGCGTACGACGCTCCGGTCGAACGGGTTGCCAGGTGGTTGTAATTGTTTCTCAGAGAGTAGCACATATGGAGAGAGGCATTTGCTACCCCCGCAGCCACTCCATCATGCGGGGGAAGTCCCTCTCGGCCTGCTTGTGCCCAATGGCATAGGACTCCTCGAGTTTGGGCCTGTCGATGGTGGTGGATCGCACGGGCATCACGTCCGGCCTAAAGACCCAGGCCCTGCCCTCCCGCTCCAAGCGCTCTAGGTGGTCCATCGCATCGTTGTAGCGCTGCCAGCGCGTGGCGAGCGCAGCTTCGACAGCTTCGTGTCCGTGAGAGATAACGTGGTAGATTCGCAGCTCGCGGTGGGTGGGCGCCACCTTGCGATAGCCCGCTGGCCGCGTGCACACCATGACCAGGCGCCTGAAGCCTGCGTCCTCGGCCATACGCGTGGGGAGCCCCGCGCCCTCGCCAAGGCCGCCATCGTACATCACGTGGCCGTCCACCTCGATGGGCTTCATGACACCGGGAAGCGTCGAGCTGGCGCGCACGTGCTCCATCATGGGAATGGCCGCCCCCATGACGGACTTGTCCCATACCACGGTCCTGCCCGTGTCGGCCTCGAAGCTCTGGATGGCCAGACGCGCTGGGTTAGCCGCAAAGGTCCTAAAGTCAAAGGGCATGTAGCCCTCGAGCGCCGCGCCCACGTAGTCGTAGTCCGCGTTGAAGTAGCCGTGTCCCGTGAGCATCGAGCGCACGCCGCCCGCCTTGGGTCGCTGGTCGGAGAGGGCGATAAACGCGTCGCGTACGCGCGTCTGGTCGCGACTCAGGTAGTCAACGGTGTGGCTTGCGCCCGCCGAGATCCCGCACACAAAGTCGAAGTACACGCCATTCTCGAGAAGGACGTTGGCAAACCCCGCCGTGTAGCTGGCGCGATAGCCGCCTCCCTCGAAACACAGCGCGCAGTCGAAGACGTTGCTCTCAAGCTCCATGCCGGGCCTCCCAACAGATGTTTTCGTCTGGATTATAGGGGAGCCCCGGCCCCGCGGGGCGAGAAGCGCTACGACCGCCCCGGCCCGCTGTCCGCCCTACTCGCCAAACAGGAACTCGCGCCAACGCGGAAGCTCGGCGATGCCCTGCTCGTGTCCAAGCAGGTAGGCGTGCTCAAGCTGCTTGACGTCGCGCGTGGTACGCGTGACGGGCATCTCCTGCGGTCTTACCACCAGCGCACGGCTGGTCTCTTCGAGCTCGGCAAGGTGGGCAAGCTCCTCGTTGTAGCGTTCGGGCCGCGTGAGCATGGCGTTTCTCGCGTAGGGATGGTCCTTCATCATGTGTATGATGCCGCGGCGCCTCACGGGGGAGAGCTCGCGCTTGCGGTACCCGGCAGGGCGAGACGTGATGACAAAGAGCTTCTCGATGCCGTCGTCCTCAGCGATGTGGTTGGGGAGGCCCGCGCCCGCGCCAAGCGAGCCGTCGAGCATGACATGCCCGTCTACCTCGATGGGATTCATGATACCGGGCATGGTCGAGCTTGCCCGCACGCACGCCATGAGCTCCTCGAGCGTCTGCATGTGGTCGCGCCCCCACACGACGGTGCGACCGGTGTCACGCTGAAACGCCTGAATGCGCACGCGAGCGGGGTTGGCCTGGAAGGTCTGCCAGTCAAACGGCATCGAGCCGTCCTCGATGCAGCCCAGGTAGTCGTAGTCGGCATTGAAGAAGCCGTGCCGGTCGAGGAAAGACTTTACCCCGCCCATCTGGGGGTTTGCCGCAAAGTCGACGAACGAGCGCTTTGTGCGCACCATGTCGCGCGAGACGTAGTTGGTGGCGACGGTCGAGCCTGCCGAGATGCCACAGACGTAGTCAAAGTAGATGCCCTGCTCGAGCAGAACGTTCACCAGGCCCGAGACGTAGCTTGCGCGCATGGCGCCACCCTCGATCACCAGGGCGCAGTTGTGCACGTTGTTCTCGAGGGGTGTGAGAGGGGCGGCTGGCTCCGGCGTCGTCTCGCGCACATCCGCGATCCCGCCCTCGGGCTGGGTGGCCTGGGGCTTCTCGGCCACGTGCTCGGCAGTATCATCCTCGCGTTGCGGCTGGTCGGTCATGGAAACCACTCCTCTCGGTGCTAGCATCGGAACTGTTCTTCTACCCATTCGTCGAGGGAGTAGCCCATGTCTGGTGCGAAGGTGGTCTCGGATGCGCGCGAGGCAGCCCAAGAGCTGGCCCAGAGGGTCGGACGAGCAAAGCGCGTGGTGTTCTTTGGCGGTGCGGGGGTCTCAACCGCGAGCGGCATCCCCGACTTCCGGAGCGAGGACGGCCTGTACCACCAGAAGTTCAAGTATCCGCCCGAGGAGATGCTGAGCCACGAGTTCTATCTCACGCATACCGAGGAGTTCTTCGATTTCTACCGCACGCGGATGATCGCCCTGGGGGCAAAGCCCAACCAGGCGCACTACAAGCTGGCTGAGCTGGAGCGCGAGGGCAAGCTCACCGCCGTAGTCACCCAGAACATCGACGGCCTGCACCAGGCAGCGGGCTCCAAGCGCGTCTTTGAGCTTCACGGCTCGGTGCACCGCAACGTGTGCCAGCGCTGCGGGCACGTGTACTCGGCCGAGTGGATCATGGGCACCACAGGCGTGCCGCATTGCGAGGAGTGCGGCGGCCGCATCAAGCCCGACGTGGTGCTCTATGGGGAGTCGCTGGACGAGAAGACCCTGATTGGCGCGGCTGAGGCAATCCAGTCCTGCGACATGCTCATTGTGGGCGGGACCTCGCTCGTGGTGTATCCCGCGGCTGGCCTTGTGCAGTACTTCCAGGGCGATGACCTCGTGATTGTGAACAAGCAGCCCACACCGCAGGACGGTGCCGCAAACCTGGTGTGCGCCTGCGACATTGCAAAGGCGTTCGACTTCTAGGGTGCTCGGCGCGCTCCGGGGCCCGGCGGGCTCTGGGCCCGGTGGGCGCCCGGCTGCGCTCCAGCGCCAGGCGCCGCCGCTGGTGGGGTTATTCCCCTCTCGGCCCGGCCGTCCGCAAGGGGTCAAAGCCACACGCTACAATAGCCTGAATGCGGGGCGGCGCGTGCTGCCCCCGTCGCGCTCTCGCGCGGCGCCGTCAACGGGAGGTCGATGTCTGTGCTCCGAGAGAACTATGCAACCTGGCTCGTCGGCTCGCACGAGCTCTCGCTCGCGCGCCCGCGTATCATGGGCATTCTCGACGTGACCCCAGAGGCCTTCCCGGACGGCAAGGGTGGCGTCGACACCAAAGCCGCCGCCGAGCGTGGCCTCGAGATGCTCGACGAGGGCGCGGACATTATCGACGTGGGAGCTGCGCCCGTGGTCCCCGGCCAGGAGCCACTTGCCTCCAACGAGGAGGCCGAGCGCGTGGTGCCCGTGATTCGCGCGCTGGTCGCCGAGGGTGCGATTGTCTCGGTGAACACAACCCATCCGGACGTCGCCAAGATGTGCGTGCGCCTTGGGGCCTCGATCGTGAACGACGCTACCGGCTTCACCAACCCGGACATGGTGCAGGTTGCTGCCGAGACCGACTGCGGCTGCGTTGTCATGCATTGGGAGCATGCGGGACTTGGCTCGCATACGCCTCGCCGCGAGGTTCTTCTCGACGACTCGCGCCCCACGCGCTCTGCAGCGCCGCGCCCCATGGCCTCGCAGCACCGTTTCACGCTGCCGGACGAGGCGCCCATCATGCGCCAGGTGATGGGGTTTCTCGGCGACCAGGCGCGTACCCTCATGCGCGCGGGCGTCGCACACGACCGCATCTGCCTAGACCCGGGCGCGGGCTTCGACAAGTTTGCCGATGAGGACGTGGTCATCCAGCGCGCCACGCGCTCCATGGCGTCGATGGGCTACCCGCTGCTTGCGGCGGTCTCGCGCAGGCGCTTCGTGGGTGCCATTGCTGGTGCCGCGCAGCCGGGCCAGATGGACCCCGCCACGTACGGCATCTGCATCTCCTCCATTCAGAACGGCGCACGCATCCTGCGCGTTCACGACGTTGCCGGCACGGCGCAGGCCGTGAACGCGTTCTGGGCCGTCTCGCACAAGGACTCCCGCCAGGGCTTTGTGGCGCTTGGGTCCAACGTGGGCGACCGTCTCGCCAACATCACCCGTGCGGTCCAGATGATCGATGACATCCCGCTTACCTGTGTGGTCTCGGTGAGCCACGCGTACGAGACGGAGCCTGCCTACGGCATAAAGACGCCGGTTGCGGACGCCGTAGCCGAGATTCGCACCGAGCTGCACCCCCTGGTGCTCATGGGGCAGCTGCTTGCCGTGGAGGACGCCCTGGGCCGCGAGCGCAACCCGGAGGAGGCTGGCCACGGCCCGCGCACCATCGACTGCGACCTGGTGTGGGTCGAGGGCGAGACCCATGCGGGCAGGCGCCTCACGCTGCCGCACCCGGGCCTTGGCGAGCGCGACTTTGTGCTGGTGCCCATGGAGGACCTCATGCACGACCCTGTGCGCTTCCTGCGCCATTCCGGCGTGAACGTGGTTGACCCGGACGATCGCGTTGGCCACGTGACTGATGACCTTGGGGAGATCGTATGGGAGTAGCTGCCGAGCAGGCCTTGGAGCGTGCGCGCGAGGGCGCGCCGCACGGCGAGCTCTTCTCGCATCGCGAGGAGGGGGAGCTTGAGCTTGCCTGCGTGCTGCGGCCGCAGGTTGGTATGGGGAGCCTCTCTGGCGTGCCCTACGTTGCGGCGCTTGGCGCCTGCGAGGGGCTTGAGCAGCTGGGCATTGCCGGCGTGGGCATTGGCTGGCCGGCGGACGTGGTACGCGAGGACGGTGCAGGCCTGGTTGCGCGCGTGCGGACCAGCGCCGGGTACGCCGAGGGCATGTTCGTGGTGTGCTCGCTCTCGTTCGACGTCGCGGGCGGCGCGCACGCGGATGCGCTGCCGACAGACGAGCAGGTCGCAGACACCGTGTGCAGCGCCATTCTCGCCCGTGTGGACGCGTGGGCCGCTGCCGTGGGTGCCGGCCGTGCCGTTGCGGGTCCGCTTGCGCCGGTGCTCTCGGACTACTTCGACCGCGTGGCGCTTATGGGCAAGCCTGTCGAGCTGGTGTATCCCAACGGCCGCGTGGCCATGCGGGGCACCCTTGCGGGTGTCGACGTGTGGGGGCGTGCCACGGTGAGAAACGAGCTTGGCGGCGAGGTCGAGGTCTCTCCCGAGCAGGCGTCAATGCGCGCGGCGCGGTAGGCGCGGGCTTCTCGCCAGCTGGCGTTAGCGCTGCTGGTGCAGCCAGATCTCGCGGATTCCGCGTAGCGTGAGGTCGGGGTCGACGGCCGAGAAGAGATCGGTTGCCGCGCTCACGGTACGCGCAAGGCCACCGGTTCCCACCACGGGCGCGTTGGGTATGTCCAGCTCACGCTTGATGCGGGCGACAAGGCCTTCTGCCTGGGCCGCCGCGCCTACGACGATGCCGGACTGCACGGCGGCCTCGGTTGTCTCGCCCAGCGCGTGGGCAGGTGCCTCGATGGGCACGCTTGAGAGCTTTGCCGCGCGCGAGAAGAGCGCCGACGCCGAGAGCATGAGGCCCGGGGAGATGGCGCCGCCACGGTAGGATCCTGCTGCGTCAACAACGTCGATGTTGGTTGCCGTCCCAAAGTCCACCACGATGACCGGCGCGCCGTAGGTGAGGCGCGCGGCAACGGCGTTGGCAATGCGGTCGGCGCCCACCTGGGTGGGGTCGGGCATATCGATGCACATGCCGGAGTCCGTCTTTGGCGTAACCACCAGGGGCTCCGAGCCTGTGCGGTCGAGCAGACACTTGTACCATGCACGCGTGAGCACGGGCACCACGCATGCGATGCCGGCGGCCGTGACGCGCGCCTGGTCCAGGCCATCCTTGTTGAAGTAGCCGTGCAGGCGGGCATCGATCATGTCGGAGGTGTCCGTGTGGCTCGTTGCCATGCGCCAGCCGTGCGCTACGGTGCCGTCGTCGTCAAAGAGTCCGAGCGTGGTCTGGGTGTTGCCAACGTCAATCGCGAGAAACATGTGCGTCCTTCCTCGGGTGAGAGTGGCTGGCGCGGCAGCGGGCACTTCTCGGCGTGCGGTGCGCTTGCGCTCGAATGCCATTAGAACACACGAAGTCCCGGTCTGCTTGCGGGCCCGCCCGCTGGCGCCCGAAACGCCGCCCGGCCGCCCGCCCCGAAAAAGTGAACACGTTTTCAATGGCCGCTGGACGGCTCCTGGGCAAATGCCGTTGCGCCGGCAATGGGGATTGAAATCGTGTTCACTTTTGAGGGGGCGACGGGGAGATGGGCTTGATGGGCCTTGGGGTTGGACGGCTGCCTCTGTCCGGGCATCGTGACTGCTTCGCGCAATCGTCTATGATGCGGAGAATATTGCCATTTCTGAAAAGTGATAATTCCGACCTGGGCAAATGCCGTGCCGGATTAAGAAAAAGCGATAATCTCCGCGTGGTTGCCGTGGCAGTGCGGCCCGGTATCGCGGCCGAGCTGCGGCTGTCAGCGATTCTCCACACACCGTCGACGTCCAATTTGCTATACTCCGAGAGCTTGACCGTCTTGGACGGAGCAATCCGCGCCAAGACATCACCACCCCTGTCCTGGTCGGAAACCAGGACCGACAAAAGGAGTCCTGCAATGAAGCAAGGAATTCATCCTAACTACGTGGAGTGCACCGTCCGCTGCACCTGCGGGAACACGTTCAAGACGCGTTCCACCAAGCCCGAGCTCGTCATTGACCTCTGCGACAAGTGCCACCCGTTCTACACCGGCCAGCAGAAGCTCGTCGACACCGGCGGCCGCGTCCAGCGCTTCGCCAACAAGTTCGGTGGCGCCGCGCAGGCCAGGCTCGATGCCGAGAAGGCCGCCAAGGCTGCCAAGGCCGCGAAGGCCGCGGAGCTCGAGGCTGCCCGCAAGGCCGCCAAGGAGGCCAAGGCTGCCGAGAAGGCCAAGCGTGCCGCTGAGTACGCCAAGAAGGCCGAGGCAGAGGCTGCCAAGGCTGCCGCGAAGGCCGCCGAGGCTCCCGCAGCTGAGTAGCATTCGCTCATAGCGCAACAAAAACGGGGAGGTCGACGTTGGTCGGCCTCCCCGTTGCGTTACCGCTGTCGGTGCTGGGCACACGCTACACGAGTTTGAGCCCAGAGCCGCCGTTCGCGTCCCCGTCTGAAGGGCCGTCCTTCTCGGCCGCGCTGGCCGCCTTGCGCGCCAGCTCCTCTCGGTGCTGCATGACTGCGGCAATCTCGCCAAGGC
>CAJMLD010000003.1 GCA_905214175.1 uncultured bacterium | reverse complement strand
CTGTCCCTTTGTCTCACGCTGGTACAACGAGGATATCTGACACCTGAAGGATGAGACAAAGGGACTGTCCCTTTGTCTCATCTCTTTGTCTCATCTTCCCTCAAAGGCGGCGCAGATGGCGTCGAGCAGCAGCACGGCGTAGGTCTGGGCGTCGCTGATGGTGAAGGTGCCCTCGAAGTTGGGCCCCACAGGCAGCTCGATGCGTACCACGGCCACGGTATCGCGCGAGCTCTCCACGGCGGTGCGCAGGCGCAGCGGCAGCGTGTCCACATCATCCATCATCACGTTTGAGGTGGTGGAGCCATCGGGCAGCGGGGCGGCAGAAAGCACGAGCACCGCCTGGGCGCCCTTGCAGGCGTCGGATGAAGCGGAGTCAACGAGCTCGAGGCCAGAGGCATTGGTTGTTGCGCTTGCCAGGTTCCAGATGCGACCAGCGACGTTTCTCGAGATGGGGTCCTCGCCGGTGATGCACAGCTTGACGACCTCGAGCACGCCAGCTGCACGGGCAAAGCCCATGCCGCCCTGCGGGTGCGGACCTGCGGCGGGGTTGCCGCCCCAGACATGCTTCAGGCGGTCGATGGCGTCGAATGTGTCCGGGAAGGCCATGCCGTCGGCCAGAAGCCCAACGCTCTCCTGGAACTGTTTGACCGCAGCCTCGGTGTGGGCGCCATACTGTCCGTCAACGGCTCCGCAGGAGAAGCCCAGCACGTTGAGCCGCTCCTGGAGCTGGCGGACGTCGTTGCCGTGGAAGTTGGGAAGGCGCAGGTAGAGGGTGCGGTCCCCAAGCTGATAGCACTCGTCGACCAATGTTGCCCAGGTCGCCGTGTCAACTACGTCGCCAAGCGACAGGCCGTGGTCGAGCCTAAAGCGCGCGACGGCAGTTGATGTCGAGTGGCCAAAGGTCTTCTCGGCCGTCTCGCTCTTATCAATCTTGTATCCCAGTGAGCCCAGGCGCTCCTGGATGTCTTCCACGGCGGCGCCCGACGCGCCCTCGCGAATTGGTTCCATACCCTAGTTCCCCTCGATAGCGTGGGCGTGAGGCGGCGTCCGGTCTAGCCCCTGCGTTCCACAAAGAAGTCTGCCATAGAATTGAGAATTGCGCGCGCGTCCCCGGCGAGCTTGATGCCGTCAAGGCGCCCCTTCGCGCTTTCCGCAAGCTTGCGTGCATAGCTGCGCACGGCGTCGATGGCGCCCGCCTCCTCCATAAGGCTGACCGCGCGGGCAAGCGACTGCGCGTCCGCCGTGTGCGAAGAGAGAATGCCGAGAAGCTCGTTCTTCTCGGCACCCACAAGGTGTTCCAGCGCCCAGCACACAACCATGGTGCGCTTGCCCTCGGTGATGTCGCTCCTGAAGTCCTTGCCCTGTGCCTCGGCGTCACCCACGAGGTTGAGCAGGTCGTCTTGCAGCTGGAAGGCAAGACCGGCGTCCATGCCAAAGGAGCCGAGCGCATCCACCTGTTCGTCCGTGCCGCCGCCACAGATGGCGCCAATGGAGAGCGGAGAGGCGGCAGAGTAGAACGCGGTCTTGTGCGTGGCCATGGTGAGGTAGTCGCTCACCGTGACGTCCCAACGCTCGTCGCGCGCCCAGCCGAGGTCAAGCGCTTGGCCCTCCACGGTGCGCTGCTCCATCTGCGCGAACTCGCTGAGTACGCGCAGCTTGGTTGCGCCGTCGAGCGAGCCGTCCTCGAGCACGCCTGCGAAGGTGCGGACGATACCAAGGTCCCCCACGTTGATGGCCACGCCAACGCCCTCGGTGCGGTGCACGCAGGGCTGGCCGCGGCGCATCTCACCCTCGTCGGCAATGTCGTCGTGGATGAGGGCCGCGGACTGGAAGTCCTCGATCGCGGCGGCTGAGGAAAGGGCGCGTGAGACGTCCCCTCCCACGGCCTCGCAGCCAAGCAGCACCAGCGCCGGGCGCGTGCGCTTGCCGCCCGAGCGCGTGAAGCGTGCGAGCGGGGTGTAGAGGTAGCACGAAAGGTCGGCTGCGGCACCCTGTCCCGCCGCGGGGGCGGGAAGGTGCGCAGAGATGTAGTTCTCGATGTGAGGCCGACGTTCGGCGAGCCATGACGCAAAGAGCTTTCCGCCGTCAACCGTGCCCACGCTGCCACCCGCTGCCATGGTCTAGCCCTCGAAGCCGTTGGGGTTCTTGGACTGCCAGTTCCAGGAGTCGCGGCACATGTCGTCGATCGTGTACTTGGCCTCCCAGCCCATTTCGCGCTTGGCCTTAGAGCAGTCGGCATAGTTGGCGTCCACGTCGCCGGGGCGGCGTGGGTCGATCTGGTAGGGGATCTCCTTACCGCAGGCCTTGCCAAACGCCTTGATGATCTCGAGAACCGAGGTGCCCTTGCCGGTGCCGAGGTTGAAGATCTCGACGCCAGTGCGGCCGTTCATCCACTTGAGTGCCGCCGCGTGACCGGTACCCAGGTCGCATACGTGGATGTAGTCACGTACGCCGGTGCCGTCTGGCGTGTTGTAGTCGTTGCCAAAGACATGCACGCACTCACGCTTGCCAATGGCCACCTGCGCCACGTAGGGCAGAAGGTTGTTGGGGATGCCCTTGGGGTCCTCGCCCATAAGTCCCGAGGGGTGCGCTCCGATGGGGTTGAAGTAGCGGAGAAGCACGACGTTCCACTCGGGGTCGGCCGTGTGGAGGTCGGTCAGGATCTGCTCGATCATCCACTTGGTCCAGCCATAGGGGTTGGTTGCGGGCTTCTTGGGGCTCTCCTCGGTGAGGGGGAGCTTGTCCGGGTCACCGTAGACCGTGGCGGAGCTGGAGAAGATGATGTCCTTGCAGCCGTGGTTGCGCATCACGTCGACGAGCGTGAGGGTATTGCCCAGGTTGTTGGTGTAGTACTCGATGGGCTTGCTCACGGACTCGCCCACGGCCTTGAAGCCGGCGAAGTGAATGACGCGGTCGATGTGGTTCTCGTCAAAGACGGCGTTCATGGCCTCGCGGTCATTCACGTCGGCGCGATAGAAGGTGAGGTTTGCGGCAGCCGCGTCGCCCACGATGGTCTTGATGCGGCCGATGACCTTCTCGGAGGCGTTGGAGAGGTCATCGACAACGACGACCTTGTAGCCGTCCTGGAGAAGCTCCACCACCGTGTGGCTACCAATGAAGCCGGCGCCGCCGGTGACGAGCACGCAGGTGTTCTGGGGGTCTTTTGCTTCGCTCATGGGTTTCCTTTCGAGTCTAGTGCCAAGGTACCTCGCGGCGAATAAGCCAAGCACACAGTATACGTTGCCTATGTGTGCACGACGTTGGGGCTACGCCGACCGCCAAGGTTGGCGTTTGGGGAGTGCTGAGGCGTGCTTCTCTCCTCTGCGGCTGCTGAAGCGCGCACTTCTGCGTTGGTGGCGCGGCGCTCCACCTCCTCGATCATCTTGTCATAGCCGCGGAGCGCAGCGAATGGAATGAACTGCCGCCCTCGCTCGGCCGAGGCCACGGCGCGATGCGGCCCGTCCTCGACGATGCGCCGGACAATGCCCCTGAGCACCTTCTCCCTGTGCTCCCGCTCCTGTTGGCTCGCATCTGGCCACGAGGTGGTTGCCGGTAGGCTTTCTATCTCGCGTAGTATGTCCTCACGCACGGTGACCCCCAATCTGAAGGTTGCGCTCACGGGCGTTGGCGGCGGGGAGGAGGCTCGTGCCGGAAAACACGGTGTTGGGTCCAAAGCGCCGGCGCGCACGACCAACAGCGCTGGCCAGCTGCACCTCCCGCTCATCTTCTCGAGGGTTGTCAAAGAGCGTGGGAGCCGCCGCGGCCGCCGGGACAACGCCGCCCAGCCACAGGCACACGCGGCGTATGGGCAGGTCGCGCGCGACCGTATGGTCGTAGAGCGCGAGAAATGCGCCCGTCACCTCTCGTTCGCTGGCGGTCTGGTGCCCAAGGCCCCTCTGCCCGCCGCCGTGTCCAAAGAGCTCCGCCTGGCCCGAATAGCCTATGTAGAGCCCCACCGTGTCGCATGCGAGCGCCTGCTGGCGCAAGTCCAGGCAGCTCTGCCAGGCCATCTCGCGCAGCACCACGCGCGCCTCGTCAAAGCCGTAGTCGCGCATGAGCACCTGGCCGTTTGAGAGCGAGCGCGCCCTGGGCACGTAGCCGCGGGCATCCGCAATGGTGCAGGGCTCGAGCCCCCAGGCGTGGTCGATGAGCCACTCGGCGTT
Source organism: uncultured bacterium (assembly GCA_905214175.1). Classification (GTDB taxonomy): domain Bacteria; phylum Actinomycetota; class Coriobacteriia; order Coriobacteriales; family Atopobiaceae; genus Tractidigestivibacter. The sequence continues at coordinate 23,216 of CAJMLD010000003.1, read as the reverse complement.
GCGGCCAAACTCTCCGTGCAGCCACGTTGGGTCTGTGGCGCAGATGCCCGCGAGGTCGTATACGCCTGCCCGCGCGAGTCTGTGCGCAATGCCAGGGCCAATGCCCCAGATGTCCGTGATGGGGCGATGGAACCACACGTCGCGGCGGAAGGTCTTCTCGTCCAGCTGCCCTATGCCGTCTGCGGCATGCTTGGCCATGAGGTCGAGCGCCACCTTGCAGAGAAACATGTTGGGTCCTATGCCTGCCGTTGCCGAGACACCCGTCTCCTCTCGCACCGTGGCGGTGATGCGTCGCGCGAGGTCGCGCGCGTTGGGGCCATAGAGCGCCTGGTAGGGCGTCACGTCGAGAAACGCCTCGTCCACGCTGTAGGGCCATGCGTCCTGGCTGGACACATAGCGCAGGTAGATGGCGTACACCTGCGCGGAGACCTCCATGTAGCGGTGCATCCTGGGCATGGCGGTGATGTAGGGGATGCCTTGGGGTATCTCGCGCACGCGACAGCGGTTCCTCACCCCCTTGGCCTTGAGCGCGGGCGTGATGGCCAGGCAGATGGTGTTGGGACTGCGCGTTGGGTCTGCCACCACGAGGTCTGTGGTGAAGGGGTCAAGACCCCTGTCGGCGCATTCTACGCTCGCGTAGAACGACTTGAGGTCGATTGCCAGGTAGGTCTTCTCGGGCGTCCGCGCGTCTGGTGCCATGGCTCCTCCATCTCCAGCTAAGAACACATGTTCTACCTCACGCATGGTTATACGGCGGCCGCGCGACACAAATAAGCGCGTGCCGCTCGGAGAATTCACTACTCGTTCGCTTGTAGAGAAGGAACACATGTTCTACTCTCGGGACATGGAGTATCGGACGCTCACAGACGGGACGCGGCGCCGTGTGCACCGTGAGTACGTGGATGTCGTCGCGCGCTTCGGGCGTGACGGCTCCCTGGAGCCCGTTGCGGTCATCTGGAAGGACGGGAGGAGCTTTGCGATCGATGAGGTGCTGGAGGAGGGGGCGTTTGGCGCCGAGACACGCGGGAGAAGGCAGGCCTGCTACCGCGTGCGCTTTGGCGGGCACGAGACGGAGCTCTACCTCGAGTGGCGCAGTGCCGTTCCGGCGATGGGCCAGCCCGAGGAGCTGCGCTGGTGGGTCTTTGCCTACGACCAGACGCGCTCGCGCGAGGCGAGCTAGGTCACGTTGCCTGGGTCACGCTTGTGCCGTCCGCGACGCGTCTGCCCCGTCCACCAGCTTTTTCAAACTTTTTGTTTGAACGGCGTTATAGTTTGTAAGCAAGAACGCCGTCATTGGACAGGCCCCACATCCTTGTCGGCGATGCCCACAGGCACCACATGGGCGATACACAAAAAAGCATCGCACCAGAGATGCGCCCCAGGCAGGCATCACACCGAGGGAAAGGAAAGCACCATGGCAGGCTCCAGCATTACCAGGCGTTCGTTTGCGTCGGCGGCGGTTGCCGCGGCAGGCCTTGGACTGGCGGCGTGCGGAGGCACACAGTCGCAGCCCCAGACTCAGACCACGGGTTCGGCGGTGACAGGCGCCGCATCCACGGCAGAGCCCAAGACGCTTACCGTCTTTGCCGCGGCTTCGCTCACCGAGTCGCTCACCGAGGCGGGCGATCTCTTCAAGGCGATAAGCGATGGCGTGGACATAAGCTTCAACTTCGACTCCTCGGGCACCCTCAAGACCCAGATTCAAGAGGGGGCAGACTGTGACGTCTTCATCTCTGCCGGTCAGAAGCAGATGAACCAGCTTGACGCCAGCGCCGCCTCCGGAAACGACGAGGGTCTCGACTTCATTAACCACGACACGCGTTTTGACATCCTCGAGAACAAGGTCACGCTCTGCGTGCCCGAGGGCAACCCCAAGGCCATCCAGGGCTTTGACGACATGGCGCAAAAGCTTCAGGCACACGACATCCTGCTGGGCATGGGCAACTCGGACGTGCCCGTGGGGCAGTACACCCAGAAGATTCTTGCCTACTACAACCTTGACGAGACCGAGCTGGCAAACGCTGGCTGCATCACCTATGGCACCAACGTGAAGGAGGTCACCTCGCAGGTCTCTGAGGCGGCCGTCGACTGCGGCGTTATCTACAAGACCGACGCCACCTCGGCAAACCTCGCGATGGTAGACGAGGCCACCGAGGAGATGTGCGGCCGCGTGGTCTACCCGGCCGCGGCCACCAAAAACGCCCCCCAGCCCGAGCTGGCCGCGTCCTTCCTTGACTTCCTCAAGACCAAGGATGCCAGCGACTGCTTCGAGAAGGTTGGCTTCACGCCGCTTGCCGAGGTGTAGCGCGGCATGGACTGGTACCCGCTCCTCAACTCGTTGAGAATAGCTGCCATCTCTACGGTGGTTGTCTATCTTCTTGGCATCTGGCTCGCAGACGTGGTGGCGCGGGCGCCTCGGGTGGTGAAGGGCACCCTCGACGTGGTGCTCACGCTGCCCCTGGTGCTGCCGCCCACCGTTGTGGGCTACCTTCTGCTGGTGCTTCTCGGCCCCAGGCGTCCCATTGGCGCCTGGGTGATGGGCGTCTTTGGCGTGAGGCTCACCATGACGTGGTATTCGGCGATCTTTGCCACCGTGGTGGTGAGCTTCCCGCTCATGTACCGCACGGCGCGCGGGGCGTTCGAGAGCTTTGACCAGAGCCTGGCCGATGCAGGTCGCACGCTGGGCAAATCCAACGCGTGGGTGTTCTGGCGCGTCAAGATGCCGGCCTGCAGGCAGGGCATCATCGCGGGCTCGGTCCTGGCCTTCGCGCGGGCGCTGGGCGAGTATGGCGCAACCTCGATGGTTGCCGGCTACACCCCTGGTGCCACCGCAACCATCTCCACGACGGTCTACCAGCTCTGGCGTACGGGCGAGGACGGGTTGGCCTTCCAGTGGGTCCTCGTGAACCTGGCGATAAGCGCCGTGGTGCTTCTCGCCATGAACATGCTGGAGGCGCGTTCGCGCTCTGCACGCGTTAGGGGGGCTGCGGCATGACGGTGCTCGAGGTCGACATCGCCAAGCGGCTCGGGTCCTTCTCGCTGGACGTCTCGTTTGCCATCGAGCGCCCGGACGAGATCATGGCGCTGCTTGGCCCCTCTGGTTGCGGCAAGTCCATGACCCTCAAGTGTATCGCGGGCATCGAGCGACCGGATGCGGGGCGCATCGTGCTGGGCGGGCGCACGCTCTTCGACTCCAGCGCGCGCATCAACTTGCCGCCGCAGCAGCGCCACGTGGGCTACCTCTTCCAGAGCTACGCACTCTTTCCCACCATGACCGTCGAGCAGAACGTGCGCGCCGGCGCGGCAGGCTCCACGCGGGAGGAGCGCGCGGAGCGAGCGGCGAGGGAGATTGCCGCCATGCGCCTGGACGGTCTCGAACACCACAAGCCCGCCCAACTTTCTGGCGGCCAGCAGCAGCGCTGCGCCATGGCGCGCATCCTCGCGAGCGACCCGGAGCTCATCCTTCTGGACGAGCCCTTCTCGGCGCTTGATGGGTACCTGCGTTGGCAGCTCGAGCTTGAGCTGACAGACGTCCTGCGCGGGTTTCCCGGCGGGGCGGTCTACGTCTCGCACAACCGTGACGAGGTCTACCGCATGTGCGACACGGTCTGCGTGCTCGATCGCGGCCGCTCGGACGCAAAGGTGAGCGTGCGCGAGCTCTTTGCCTCGCCCGCCACGCTTGCGGCGGCGCTCATCAGCGGCTGCAAGAACGTGAGCCGCGCGCATGTGGCGGGCCCGGGTCTGCTTGCGTGCGAGGACTGGGGCGTTGTGCTGAGAACCACGTTGCCCGTGCCCGAGGGCGTCACGCACGTGGGCATTCGCGCCCACTACCTCGAGGCGCATGCGGCGGGTGGCGCTGCGGCTGGCACCCTAGGTGGAAACGCGATTCCCTGCACTGTGGAGCGCGTGATCGACTCGACGTTCTCGACAATCGTGATGGCACGCACGCCAGGCGGGGCCCTGCTTCGCTACGAGTGCGAGAAGGACGCGTGGGCCGCACTGGGCAACCCCGCGCAGCTAGTGCTTCTGGCGCCGCCCCAGACGGTCATGCCGCTTGTCTCGGCAAGTAACGACAACATGAATGACACAATCGCTATGGATAACGAAGAGATCGGAGGCGCGTCACATGCGCGATGAGTTTGGACGCGACATACGCTACCTGCGCCTCTCGGTGACCGACCGCTGCAACTGCCGCTGCGTATACTGCATGCCAGAAAACGGCGTGCCCATGCTCTCGCACGCCGACATCCTTTCCTTCGAGGAGATGCGCGACATTGTAGCCGCGGCGGCATCGCTGGGCGTGCGCAAGGTGCGCCTCACGGGCGGAGAGCCTTTGGTGAGGCGTGGCATCGTTGATTTGGTGGGCATGATCGCGGCCGTGCCAGGCATCGACGAAGTGGACATGACTACCAACGCCACGCTGCTCGCGCCCGTTGCGGCCAGCCTGCGGGATGCGGGGCTCACGCGCCTCAACGTGAGCCTGGACACGCTCGACGCTGCGCGCTACGAGGCCATCACGCGTCGCGGAACGCTTGCCGACGCGCTGGCCGGCCTTGCGGCGGCCCACGACGCAGGCTTTGCCAACACCAAGATCAACTGCGTGCTCGTTGGCGGCGTCAACGATGACGAGCTACGGCCCTTGGCCGAGCTTGCGCGCGACCGTGACCTCACCGTGCGCTTCATCGAGCTCATGCGAATGGGGGAGTGCGCCGGCTGGCCAAAGGGGCGTTTCGTCTCGGCAGACGAGGTTCTCTCGGCCGTGCCGGAGCTTGTGCAGGTGGGCGGCCAGGGCGTCTCCGAGCTGTACCATGCGCCCGGCTGGAAAGGAAGCGTGGGTCTCATACGGCCCATGACCCATCGGTTCTGTAGCAGCTGCGACCGCATACGCGTGACGGCGGATGGTCGTCTCAAGCCCTGCCTGCACTCTGCGGCCGAGGTCAACTTGCGTGGCCTTTCTGGCCAGGACTTGGTTGAGGCCATACGCGCTGGCATCGCGGCAAAGCCGCGTGGGCACAGGATGGACAACGGGCGTGCGAGCGACTCGCTGCGCGCCATGAACGAGATAGGGGGATGAGCCATGGGGCTCACGCACTTCAACGAGGAGGGTCGCGCCCGCATGGTGGACGTGTCCGAGAAACCCAAGACCCAGCGGGTGGCCCGTGCCGCCGGCAAGGTTCTTATGCGTCCGGATACGCTCGAGCTTGTGCGTACGGGCGGCGTTCGCAAGGGAGACGTGCTTGCCGTAGCGCAGGTGGCTGGCATCATGGCGGCCAAGCGCTGCTGGGAGCTTGTACCCATGTGCCATCCCGTGCAGCTCACGGGCGTCGACGTCTCGTTTGCGTACGAGAAGGACGGCATTGCCTTCACGGCGACAACGCGCTGCTGCGGTGAGACGGGCGTCGAGATGGAGGCGCTGACGGCCGCGTCCGTTGCTGGCCTCACCATCTACGACATGTGCAAGGCTCACCAGCGCGACATGGTGATCACCGAGGTGCGCCTGCTCGAGAAGGACGGCGGCAAGTCCGGCCACTTTGTACGAGCCGAGAGCGACAATCCCACGGCGCCGCTGGATGTGGCCGTGGCACCCGCTGTGTCAGAGCTGCCGCACGGCACCGTGGTCGCCACCTGCATCTCGGAGAAGAAGGGCACGCGCAAGCACCCGGTGGACTCCATCGAGCTCGTCGTGGGCAAGGGAATCGCTGGCGACGCCCACGCCGGTGCCTGGCACCGCCAGGTGAGCCTTCTGGCGGACGAGTCGGTGGACCTCATGCGCGCGAAGGGCATTGACCTCGCGCCCGGTGACTTTGCCGAGAACGTGCTCACGCGCGGCATTGATGTGAAGAGCCTGCCTGTGGGCACCACCGTGGCAGTTGGCCCGGCACGCATGGTGGTGACGCAGATTGGCAAGACCTGCCATAACGACTGCGAGATTCGACGCCTTACGGGCATGTGCGTCATGCCCACCGATGGCATTTTCTGCGTGGTGACGCGTGGCGGCATCGTGCGCGCCGGTGACGAGGTTCGCGTGATGGGGGAGGACGAACTGGCATGAAGCTTGTGAGAACCGAGGACGCCATCGGGCACGTTCTGTGCCACGACATGACACAGATTCTGCCTGGCGACGGCAAGGAGTCGCCGCGCTTCAAGGGGCCGCGCTTCAAGAAGGGACACGTAGTCACCGCAGAGGATGTTCCCGTGCTGCTCTCCATGGGCAAGGAGCATCTCTACGTGTGGGAGGCGGGTCCCGGCATGCTGCACGAGGACGACGCCGCGCGGCGCCTGGCTGCGCTCTGCCTTGGGACGGGCTGCGTGGCTGCGGGTGAGCCCCGCGAGGGTAAGATTGGCATCAAGGCGGCGTGTGACGGCGTGTTTCTCGTCGATTCCGAGCGCCTCGTTGCCGTGAACAATTGCGAGGAGGTCATGGTGGCCACCCGCAAGGGCGGCTTTGCCGTGTCCCAGGGTGACGACCTTGCCGGAACGCGCGTGATTCCACTGGTCGTGAAGGAGTCCGTTGTCGAGGCGGCGGAGCGTGCGGCGGACGTCGAGAAAAACGGGCCGCTCATGCGCGTGGAGCCGTGGCGCCTCAAGACGGCAGCCATCATTGCCACCGGCTCCGAGGTGGCAAAGGGGCTTATCGAGGACCGTTTCACGCCTGTGGTCGAGGGCAAGCTCGCGCGCTATGGCATCGAGGCCACGTGGCACGCCACGCCCGGCGATGACATGGACGCACTGGTGGCGGCCATAAACGAGGCTCGTTCGACTGGCGCTGACATGGTGGTGTGCACGGGTGGTATGAGCGTTGACCCCGACGACAACACCCCCGGCGCCATCAAGCGTGCAGGTGCGCGCATCGTGACCTACGGCGCGCCGGTTCTGCCGGGCGCGATGCTTCTCGTGGGCTACTTTGACGAGAAGGACGCGGCAGGCGAGGCCCGAACAGTGCCCGTGGTAGGGCTGCCCGGCTGCGTCATGTACAACGCGGCCACTGCCTTCGACCTGGTGCTGCCCCGCCTTGCGGCAGGCGTGGAGGTTCGCCGTCGTGACCTGGTGCAGCTGGGCGAGGGCGGCCTGTGCCTGCACTGCTCGCCGTGCACCTTCCCCGTCTGCCCATTTGGAAAGTAGGAGACATGAGTCATAGCGAGACAAACAAACCGCACGTAGCAGACAGCGAGACCTACACTGCGGCCGTCATCACCGTGAGCGACCGATGCTCGCGCGGCGAGCGCGAGGACGCATCTGGCCCGGCGCTTGTGGGGCTTCTCGGCGAGCAGGGCTACCGTGTTGTCTCCACGAGCGTGGTACCCGACGAGCGTCCGCAGATCGAGGCCGCCATCCGCGAGGCCGCTGCCGCCGACGTGGCGCTTGTCCTTACTACGGGCGGCACGGGCTTCTCGCCACGCGATGTGACGCCCGAGGCCACCGCTGCCGTGTGCGAGCGCATGGCACCCGGCATCCCCGAGGCCATGCGTGCTGCATCGATGGCCATCACGCCGCATGCCTGTCTCTCGCGCGAGGCGGCGGGTATCTTGGGCCGCACGCTCGTAGTGAACCTGCCCGGTAGCCCCAAGGCTGCGTGCGAGAACATCTCTGCGGTTATCGGGCCCATTGCGCATGGGCTTCGCATCCTGCGCGGTGGGCCTGCCGACTGCGCGGCCGAGCGCTCCTAGCGCCGGGTCGCGTTCGACGCTGGGGCCTTGGCGCCTACAGGCTCCGGACGCCCTCCTTGATGAAGGTCCCCTCGTCGAGGTCGCGGAAGGCCTGCCGCAGCTCGGCGGTGCTATTCATCACGATTGGCCCGCCCCATGCAATGGGCTCGCGCAGGGCGACGGAGCTCATGAGCAGCACCACCGAGGGCTTCTCGCCTGTGGCGGTGATGCCCACACGGTCTCCTTCCACAAGCTTGACCGCGGTCTTCTCGCCAAGCGGAAGGCCGCCGATGAGCGCCGGCCCCTCGAGCGTGAACGCCAGAACCGAGCGGTCCTCGCCTACGGGGACCTCGATGCTACGACCTGCATCCACGGTGAGCTCGTAGTAGTCAAGCGGAAGGTGTTCGCCAACAAATCCCTGGTGGGCCTTGCTGTTCTCGTCCACATATCGCCCGGCGAGCAGGCGTAGCACGGCGCCGTCGAGCGGCACGGACTCGATGACATCGCGCTTCACCGCGTGGTAGGTGGGCCGTGCCATTTTGTCGGAGGCGGGGAGGTTGAGCCACAGCTGCACACCAAGCAGGCGTCGCGCGGCCGGAATGGTCTCCTCGTGCTCCACGCCCGAGCCGGCGCACATCCACTGCACCTCGCCCGAGGCTACGGTGTCCTCGAACCCCATGGTGTCACGATGGTGCATCGCACCTTCGCGCAGATAGCTTATGGTCTCTATGCCTCGGTGGGGGTGGAGCGGGAATCCCGCGGTGTAGTCGTCGGGATTGACGCTGTCGAACGAGTCCAACATGAGGAAGGGGTCAAAGTCGCGTGCAGTCTGGTCGCCCAGCACCCGTACAAGACTCACCCCGGCGCCGTCCTGTGTGCGGTATCCCTTAACGACGTTGGTTGCGTGTCTGAGCATGGGTCTCTCCTCTGTTTGCCCGCGCTGCGGGTTTGGTCATTGGAGGCCTTATACCCTACTTGATTGGTAGCATTTATGAGAGCCGCTCTCCCGCTCGGAGAGCGCTGCCCCGTCCGGGGACGCATTCCCATCGCAAAAGCGCACACGAAAACGACCGGTTACTACCAGTTTCCTGGGAAAACGTCGCCGAGAAGAGCCGTGGATTGTTTTCATGCGCGCTTTTGTGGACTAGCCGGTTGCTTGGCCACGGCGCCGCCGCTCTCTCCGACAGCGAAGGAGGGGGCGGCGACGCAGGGAAGGGCGTCGGCAAGGGCTACGGGCAGCGCGAGCCCCACAGCGTATTGGCTGCAAGGCGCGAGAGAACCGCGCGCACGCGCGCGAGGTCGGCTACGGGAACGTGCTCGTTGGGCTTGTGGGCAAGCTCGAGGCTGCCCGGACCGTACGAGAGGCACGTGGGGTTTCCGCAGGTGCCTGCCACTACGGCGGAGTCGGTGTAGCCGGTGAAGACGTCCGTTGCCGGTGTCTCGCTCCATGCCTCCTCGCTTGCGCGCGTAAGGGCCGCGAGCAGCGGCGACGCGGGGTCAAGCTCGATGGGTGGCCTGTCTCCGGTGCATCGCACGTCGGCGTGCGTGCCGGGCACGGCCGCCTCGGCTGCTGCGCAGGCGTCACGCACGATCTTCTCGGCATCAGCCGAGCCCGTGGGCGGAACGAGTCGCATGTCGATGGTCACTCGGCACTCGTCGGGTACCACATAGGGGCTGTATCCGCCCGTGATTTGCCCAAACGTGACGGTCGAGCGGCCAAGCTCGGTGTGGGCGGGCAGCTCGGCTATGGCGCCTCGAATGCGGCAAACGGCTTCCGCCATGGCAGCAATGGCGTCCGCGCCGCGCCACGGCGTGCTGGCGTGTGCGGTGACGCCGTGCATGTCGATGACGTACCAGGTGCGACCCTTGTGCGAGCCCCGTGCGCGGCCATCGGTGGGCTCCGTGTCAAGAACCCATCCGGTGGCCCTCAGCCAACCCGCGCGGATGGCTGCCTCGGAGCCGCGCATCTCGTCCTCCTCGTCCACGGTGCAGACAAGCGCCAGCGAGCGTCCCGGCAGGCAACTGCGCCTGCCCACCTCGTCAAGGGCGTCAGAGAAGGCGAGAAGCGCGCAGGCCAGGCCACCCTTCATGTCGCACGAGCCGCGGCCGTAGAGCTCGCCGTTTCGCAGGACGGGCGAGAAGGCCGGCGTGTCTTTGCTCCAGCCGGCGCCAACGCGTACGGTGTCCATGTGGCAGAGGAGCGTGAGGTCGGCGGGGGTGGCAGTGGGTCCATGTGAGCCCGCTGCGGGAATCAGCGCCCTCAGGCAACGGCGCCCCGGCAGCGCCTCGAGCTCCTCGATGCGCACGGCTTCTGCAAGCTTGCCCGCGCGCATGCGCCGCTCCTCAAGCCACGCGCGGACAAACTCCTCGATATGACCCTCAAACGTTCCGGGATCCGTGCTCTCGATGCCCACGAGCTGTGACGTGAGCCGCGTTGCCTCGTCGTCGGTGTGGCGCTTCTCGCACATGCGCCTACTCCTCCTTCTTCTGTTCCTTGGCCTCGTCCATGTAGCTGTAGAGTGTGTACTTCGAGATGCCAAAGTAGTTGCAGACCTTCTGTCCCGCCTTGGTGATGAGGAAGGCGCCGGAGCTGTTGAGGAACCCTATCGCCTTGACCTTGTCCTCCCTGGTCATGAGGGCAACAGGCTTGCCCACCAGGCGTACGCTCTGGTCTATGAGCTCGTCGAGAAGGTCGTTTACGTTGTGAGGGATGACGTCCGGCTCGTCGGTCGAGGGGCTGGCGAGCGAGGTGAAGTCCTTGAGCATGTTCTGGAGCGCCATGATGGGCGTGGAGTCGTAGTTGATGGCGAAGATGGCAATCGGCTTGCCCGTCTCGTCGCGGAAGAAGACCGTGCTCGAGCGCAGCTCGCGCCCGTCCTCGGTGCGCGTGTGGTAGGCAAAGTGATCCTGGAGCTTGTCCGGGTCAGAGCTCAAGGCCTTGAGCACCACGTTGGATGGGCCGTCGCCGAGCTTTCTGCCGGAGACCTGGCCATTCTCTATTGCGACGATGGTGCTGTCGGGGTCATCGGACTCTAGGTCGTGTACAACGACCTCGCAGTTGCTTCCAAACTGAGCAGCGATGCCCTTCGCAAGGCGAGAGAGAAACTCGACCTCAGACTTCTTCATGATTGCTCGACCCCTTTCTGGCGGGTCCGCCTCTTGGCCGCGCACCTGGTGGCGCGACGGGTACTACTACGGGGTACGGTTGCGATGGACAGAAAAACCAACAACGAGCAAATACTAGCACCTGAAATCTAACAAATTGTTAGGTTGGTTGATTATTCTGTCGGGCAGCGGGAGAGTGGCGGGAGCAACGGGGCGGACGGTATGACTCCGCCGCCCAGCGGCGTTTCTCGGAGGACTCGGGTGGATGAGAATAAACGCCAGTTGAGAGCCATCTTCAGCCATTGGATTCCCACGGCGCCAAGCGCACGGCGACACGTTATATTCTTAAAAATATAACGTTACCGTCCACACCGGCAATCGACCGTACGCCGATGTTCTCCAGACCGCGACGAGCCAGACGCCATTTTGAAGCAAAATATTTGTTAGGTTGTATTACAAGAAGTGCGAAGATTCGCCAAAGGGGTGATTCGCAGGGAGAGGCCAACGGGGAAGCACCTCGTACCTGCGCTTCGTTTGCAGCTGGGTAGTCGGGTGCCCATGCGGCGCAGTCGCGTTCGCGCAACGCCCGGCCGTCACGGCATGAGAGGGCCGTGACGAACACAGGTTGGGCCGTAGCTGATCTGCGGCATGTAGCAAGGAGGAGAGGTCCTATGCTACTTGTTGGAAACGGTCGGGTCGTAACCAGGGACCCTCAGATGCCCTTCATCGAGGACGGCGCCGTCGTTATCGACCGCGACAAGATCGTGGCCGTTGGGACGCGTGCCGAGATAGACGCCGCCTACCCCAAGGCCGAGTTCATTGATGCCCATGGCGGTCTCATCATGCCGGGTCTCATCAACTGCCACACCCACATCTACTCTGGCCTGGCGCGCGGCCTTGCCATCAAGGGCTGCAACCCCACCAACTTCCTCGAGAACCTCGAGCAGCAGTGGTGGAACATCGACCGTCACCTCACGCTCGACGGCACGCGGGCCTGTGCGTACGTGACCATGATGGAGTCGTTCCGCAACGGCGTGACCACCCTCTTCGATCACCACGCGAGCTTCCGCGAGATTCCCGGGTCCCTCTTTGCCATTAAAGACGTGGCGCAGGAGATGGGCATGCGCGCCTGCCTGTGCTACGAGGTCTCCGACCGTGACGGCAAGGAGAAGCTCGACCAGTCCATCCAGGAGAACGCCGACTTCGCCCGCTGGGCAGCCAGCCAGGACTCCGACATGATTGCCGCCATGTTTGGCGGACACGCCCTCTTCACCCTGCCTGACGAGGCGCTCGATCGCATGGTTGAGGCGAACAACGGTCTCACCGGCTTCCACATCCACGTGTGCGAGGGCATGAACGACGTCTACGACTCCGCCCAGAAGCACGGCTGCACCTCGATCCATCGCCTCCTCGACCATGGCATCCTGGGCGAGAAGACCATGCTCGGCCACTGCATCCACATCACCCCCGCCGATATGGAGGTCGTTGCCGAGACCCACACCAAGATCGTCAACAACCCGCAGTCCAACGCCAACAACGCCGTGGGCACCGCGCCGGTGCTCGAGTTCTTCAAGCGCGGCATCACGGTTACCATGGGCACCGATGCCTACACCCACGATATGCTGCAGTCTCTCAAGGCGTTCGTGCCCCTGCAGCGCCTCAACTCCACGCTGCCCAACGTGGCATGGGGCGAAGCCATGACCATGCTCTTCAAGAACAACGCTGAGGTCGCCAACATGTACTTCGCGTCCAAGCCACAGGGCAAGCCCCTGGGCGTGCTTGCGCCTGGCGCTGCCGCAGACGTCGCCGTGTTCGACTACCCGGCCCCCACGCCCATCGGCGCGGAGAACATCGACGGCCACATCCTCTTTGGCGTCGAGGGTCACGACTGCCGCACCACCATCGTGAACGGCCGCGTGGTCTACCGTGACCGTGAGTTCACGGACATTGACAAGGATAGGATTGACGCCTTCGTGCTCGACCAGTCCAAGAAGCTCTGGGGAGAGCTCAACGACCGCGAGTACTAGGCGTCTTCCAAGCAGTGGCGGCCACCGGCCCCCGCTGCCATGACGTGCGCGGATCCCGTGGCGCCGCGCACGCCTCACGTCCCCACGGAAATGCGTTTCTGGAGAGGAATCGCAATGAGCGACATCATGCGTCCCATCCCGTTCGACCAGCTCATGGACTGGATTCTTACCGAGAAGAAGACCCAGGGAACCATCTTCGGCGAGTCTCGTCTCGCCAAGCTCGGCGGCCACGCCCGCCCCATCTTTGGTGAGAAGGTCGAATCGCCCGTTGGTCCCGCCGCCGGTCCCAATACCCAGCTCGCACAGAACATCATCGCCGCCTACGTCACGGGCGCGCGGTTCTTCGAGCTCAAGACCGTCCAGAAGATGGACGGCGCCGAGCTCTCTGCCTGCGTGAACAAGCCCTGCATCCTGGCTGCCGACGAGGGCTACAACTGCGAGTGGTCCACCGAGCTCACCGTGCCCGACGCCTTCAACGAGTACGTCAAGGCCTGGGTTGCCTGCAAGCTCCTCGCCCGCGAGTTTGGCTTTGGTGACCCGGATGGCTTTGTCTTCAACATGTCGGTTGGCTACGACCTCGAGGGCATTAAGGGCGAGAAGGTCGACACCTACATCAACAACATGAAGGACGCCTCCAACACCCCCGTCTTCCAGGAGGCCATTGCCTGGGCCAAGGCAAACCTCGACCGCTTCCAGAACGTGGACGCTGCCTTTGTCGACTCCATCTCTCCGCGCGTCTCCTGCTCGGTCACCGAGTCCACGCTCCATGGCTGCCCGCCTGCCGAGATTGAGCGCATTGCCACCCACCTCATCACCGAGAAGGGCCTGAACACCTACATCAAGTGCAACCCCACGCTTCTGGGCTATGAGTACGCGCGCAAGACCCTGGACTCGCTGGGCTTTGATTACATCGTCTTCGACGAGCACCACTTCAACGAGGACCTGCAGTGGGCCGACGCCGTGCCCATGCTCAAGCGCCTCATTGCCCTGGCGGCAGATCGCGGGCTAGAGTTTGGCGTTAAGCTCACCAACACCTTCCCGGTGGATGTCACTCGCTCCGAGCTGCCCAGCAACGAGATGTACATGTCTGGTCGCTCGCTCTACCCGCTCACCGTCTCGCTCGCCAAGCGCATTGCCGACGAGTTCGATGGCAGCCTGCGCATCTCCTTCTCCGGTGGTGCGGACGCCCTTAACGTGCGTTCGCTCGTCGACGCAGGCATCTGGCCCGTCACGGTGGCAACCACGCTTCTCAAGCCCGGTGGCTACCAGCACCTTGGCCAGATTGACGAGGCCCTTGCAGGCATCGACGAGAAGCCCTTCTCGGGCGTCGACCCCGCCAAGGTTTCCGCCATTGTGGACGATGCCCTTACCAACCCTCGCTACCGCAAGCCCTTCAAGCCCACGCCCGAGCATCACGTTGGCCATGAGCTGCCGCTCGTTGACTGCTTCACGGCTCCCTGCCGCGAGGACTGCCCCATCGAGCAGGACATCCCCGGCTATCTTCGCGCTTGCGAGGAGGGTCGCTACGCCGACGCCCTCAACATCATCCTCGAGCGCAACGCCCTGCCCTTCACCACGGGCACCATCTGCCCGCACACCTGCGGCAACTCCTGCATGCGCAACTACTACGAGGAGCACGTGCACATCCGTGAGTTCAAGCTCCTGGCTGCCGAGAAGGGCCTGACAGAGGTTCTGCCCACGCTCTCCGCGCGTGGCTCCGTGACTGGTCGCAAGGTTGCCGTCGTGGGTGCCGGACCCGCTGGCCTTGCCGCGGCATCGTTCCTCTCGCGTGCTGGTGTCGACGTCACCGTGTTCGAGCGCACCGGCCAGCTCGGCGGCATTGTGCGCCACGTGATCCCCGGCTTCCGCATCTCTGACGAGGCCATCGACCACGACATGGAGCTCTGCTCGGCATATGGCGCTACGTTCAAGACGGGCGTCGAGGTCACCAACGCGCGCGACCTTCTCGACCAGGGATTCACCGACGTCGTGGTGGCCATTGGCGCCTGGGCCCCGGGTCGTCCGGCTCTGCGCAGCGGCGAGGCGCTCGACGCCATCGACTTCCTGCGCGACTTCAAGGAGGATCCCGCCCAGTGCAAGCTCGGCTCTGACGTGGTGGTCATTGGCGGCGGCAACACGGCCATGGACGTGGCGCGTGCCGCAAAGCGCGTGCCCGGCGTCGAGCACGTGCGTCTGGTCTACCGCCGCACCCGCCGTTACATGCCTGCCGACGAGGAAGAGCTTGTCATGGCGCTCGAGGACGGCGTTGAGTTCATGGAGCTCCTCTCGCCGGGCGACCTTGCCAACGGCGTGCTGACCTGCGAGGTCATGCGCCTTGGCGCCCCCGACGCCTCCGGCCGCCGCGCCCCCGAACCCACGGGCGAGACCGTGATCGTGCCTGCTACCGCCGTCATCACGGCCGTGGGCGAGCGCATCGAGCAGGGCCTCTACCAGGCCACCGGCTGCGAGCTGGACGAGAAGGGCCGCCCCGTCGTGAGCGACTCCCTCGAGACCAGCGTGCCGCACGTCTTCGCCGCAGGCGATGCTCGCCGTGGCCCCGCCACCGTGGTCAAGGCCATCGCCGACGCCATGACCGTCACCACCGCCATCGCTGGCGCAACCTTTGACGCTAAGGGCGCGTCGAACGTCGGCCCCAGCTACGAGAAGCCCCTCGCGTCCCGTGGCACCCTTGAGGCAGACGTCGCATCGCTCGTCCACACGCGCTGCCTTGGCTGCGCCACCGTGTGCGAGACCTGCTGCGAGGTCTGCCCCAACCGCGCGAACGTGGCCATCAGCGTGCCTGGCATGCGCGAGCGCCAGATTGTCCACGTGGACGGCATGTGCAACGAGTGCGGCAACTGCGCTGTGTTCTGCCCGTACTCCGAAGGCAGGCCGTATCGAGACAAGCTCACTCTGTTCTGGAGCAGGGAGGACTTCGACAACTCCCAGAACGAGGGCTTCCTTCCCGTCGAGGGTGGCATGCTCGTGAGGCTTGACGGCACCACTGCGGTCTACGATGTGGATGACGTCACCTGCGGTCTTCCCGAGGCGGTGCGCGCCACCATCGTGGCGGTCCGTGACAGCTACGGCTACCTGCTTGCCAAGTAAGCGCGGAGCTACGAGAAACACACGGGCGGGGCGGCTGCGTGGCCGTCCCGCCGTAACGCATACGGGGGACTGAGGTATGGCACGTAAGAAGGACATGGTTGCGGTTGTGAGGTGCGCAGGGGGACCCGCGCCCGACCGCTGTTCATATGGGTGCATTGGGTGTGGCGCGTGTGTTGCCGCCTGCCGCATGCACGCGATCGAGCTCAACGAGAACGGCGTGGCGCACGTGAACCGCGATGCCTGCATTGGCTGCGGTCTGTGCGCCCGCATGTGCGAGCAGCACATCATTGACATTGTTCCGCGTCACCAGCGCATCCAGGTGCTCTGCTCCAACCACGAGATTGGTTCTGCGGTGCGCGCGGTGTGCCAGGTAAGCTGCATCGCCTGCGGTGCCTGCGAGCGGGCCTGCACGTCGGATGCGGTCCACGTGACCGACAACCTTGCGGTTATCGACCAGCAGGACTGCATCTCCTGCGGCATGTGCGCGTCCAAGTGTCCGCGCGGGGTCATCCACGATGTTTTCGGCGTCATTGCCAAGGGCCTCTAGGGAGGAGGAGAGATGGCAACCTACAGCTTCTATGTGAACGGTCGCGAGGTCACGACCGAGGAGAACAAGTCGCTTCTGCGCTTCCTGCGCGATGACCTGCATCTCACCTCCGTGAAGGATGGCTGCTCGGAGGGCGCCTGCGGTACCTGCACCGTGGTCATCGACGGCATTGCCACCAAGGGCTGCGTCATGACCACCAAGCTTGCCCAGGGCAAGCAGATCCTCACCGTCGAGGGCCTTACCCACGAGGAGCAGGAGGCGTTCGTCTATGCGTTTGGCGCCGTGGGCGCCGTGCAGTGCGGCTTCTGCATTCCCGGCATGGTGATGAGCGGTGCCGCCCTGGTGCGCCAGAATCCCAACCCCACCGAGGAGGAGGTCCGCTGGGCCATTCGCGGCAACGTGTGCCGCTGCACCGGCTACAAGAAGATCATCGAGGGCATTCAGCTCGCCGCCGCCGTCCTGCGCGGAGATGCGCAGATTGACGAGGACCTCGAGCACGGTGACGACTACGGCGTGGGCAAGCGCGCCTTTCGCGTGGACGTGCGCCGCAAGGTCCTGGGCTACGGCAAGTACCCCGATGACCTCGACGAGCGCGACTTCCCGGACATGGTGTACGCGTCTGCCGTGCGTTCCAAGTACCCGCGTGCCCGCGTCCTCAAGATCGACGCTACCAAGGCAGAGGCCCTGCCAGGGGTCCTTGGCGTGCTTACCGCCAAGGACGTGCCGGTGAACCAGGTTGGCCACCTCATCCAGGACTGGGACGTCTTCATCGCCGAGGGCGACATCACCCGCTTTGTGGGTGACGCCATCTGCCTGGTTGTTGCCGAGGACACCAAGACCCTCGAGCGCGCCAAGCGCCTTGTGCGCGTTGACTACGAGCCCCTGGAGCCGGTGCGCAACATTGCCGAGGCAAAGGCGCCGGGTGCCCCCATCATCCACAAGAGCTTTAACGCCTTTGGCAACCTCGTGGAGCTGCACGACAACGTCTGCCAGAGCCGCCACGTGACCCGTGGCAACGCCAAGGAGGCCCTTGCGAACTCCGCTCACGTGGTCACGCACACCTTCGAGACACCCTTCACCGAGCATGCCTTCCTCGAGCCTGAGTGCGCCGTCGCCATTCCCTACAAGGACGGCGTGAAGATCTTCTCGACCGACCAGGGCGCCTACGACACGCGCAAGGAAGTTGCCCACATGTTTGGCTGGGACAAGACCCCCGAGCGCGTGGTGGTCCAGACCATGCTCGTGGGCGGCGGCTTTGGTGGCAAGGAGGACGTCTCTGCCCAGCACCTCGCCGCCCTTGCGGCCTACCGCTTCAAGCGCGCGGTGAAGTGCCGCTTCACGCGCCAGGAGTCCATCGACTTCCACCCCAAGCGCCACGCCATGCTGGGCACCTTCACCCTGGGCTGCGATAAGGACGGCAAGTTCACGGGCCTGGACTGCGAGATCAACTTCGATACCGGCGCCTACGCGAGCCTCTGTGGCCCGGTGCTCGAGCGCGCCTGCACCCACGCCGTTGGCCCCTACACCTACCAGAACACCGACATCCGCGGCTACGGCTACTACACCAACAACCCGCCCGCCGGTGCCTTCCGCGGCTTTGGCGTCTGCCAGAGCGAGTTTGCCCTCGAGTGCCTTATCGACCTCCTCGCCGACGAGGTTGGTATCTCTCCCTGGGAGATTCGCTACCGCAACGCCATCGAGCCCGGTGAGGCGCTGCCCAACGGCCAGATCGCCGACTGCTCCACCGCCCTCAAGGAGACCTTGCTTGCGGTGAAGGACGTGTACGAGAAGAACGCCGACCACGCTGGTCTCGCCTGCGCCATGAAGAACTCCGGTGTGGGCGTGGGCCTGCCCGACGCCGGCCGCGCCAACATCCGCGTCGAGGGCGGTCGCGCCGTGATTTACTCGGCCACCTCCGACATTGGTCAGGGCTGCAACACCGTCTTCCAACAGGACGTCGCCGAGGCAACGGGGCTGCCCAAGTCTGCCATCGAGAACGGTGAGTGCTCCACCGAGGCTGCTCCGGACTCCGGTACCACCTCGGGATCTCGTCAGACCGTCATCACCGGCGAGGCTGTACGCGGTGCTGCCTTCCTGCTGCGTGACGCCATGCTCGCTGTCGAGGGAGGCCAGGAGGTTCCCGCAACTCCCGTGTGCGCCCACGGTGACGGCGCCACCATCGAGTACGACGACAACACTCCCTATGTGGACAACCACCCGGGTGACCTCACGGCTGGACACGCCGCGGTGCCGCACGACCCCGTTGCGGCACTTGCCGCGCTCGAGGGCCACGAGTTCCGCTACGTCTACTTCGAGCCCACAGACAAGCTGGGTGCCGACAAGCCCAACCCCAAGAGCCACGTGTGCTATGGCTACGCCACCACCTGCGTGATTCTCGACAAGGACCGCCGCGTGAGCGAGGTCTACGCGGCTCATGACTCGGGCAAGGTCGTGAACCCCATTGCCATCCAGGGCCAGATTGAGGGCGGCGTCCTCATGAGCATGGGCTACGCGCTCACCGAGGACTTCCCGCTCAAGGACTGCGTCCCTCAGGCGCACTACGGCACTCTGGGGCTTCTCCGCGCCAACCAGATTCCGCACATCGATGCTATCTACGTCGAGAAGGAACACCTCCTTCCGGTTGCGTACGGCGGCAAGGGCATTGGCGAGATTGCCACCATCCCCACGGCTCCCGCCATCCAGAACGCCTATCACCGGGTCGATGGTGTGCTTCGTACCAAGCTTCCCCTTGAGGGGACGCCATATTCCCGCAAGAAGACGGCCGGCAAGGAGGCGGAAAAGTCCCGTTAACACTTTGATGCAAAACTATGTTTGTTCAGATGACGGTTTGATAGCGTCTGTCGGCGAAAGGCGGTAGGCATGGCCGAGTTGCTGAGAATGGAGAACATCAGCAAGCGCTTCGGTTCGTTCTACGCGAACAAGAACGTGACCTTCGACGTTCAGGAGGGGGAGGTGCACACCCTTCTGGGCGAGAACGGCGCGGGCAAGTCCACGCTCATGAACGTCCTTATTGGGCTCTACCAACCCACCGAAGGCAAGATTTTCATGCATGGCAAGGAGGTGAGCATCTCCTCGCCGCGCGTTGCCGTTGAGCAGGGCATCGGCATGGTCCACCAGCACTTCATGCTCATCGAGGACATGACGGGCCTCGAGAACATCATCCTGGGCGACAAGCGCCACAACTCGCCCCTGCTGCAGGAGGGCGAGGACCGCAAGGCCGTCGAGGAGATCATGGACCGCTATGGCCTGGAGATCGACCTCGACGAGAAGGTCGGCGACATGTCCATTGGCATGCAGCAGCGCGTGGAGATCATGAAGGTGCTGTTCCGTGGCGCCGACCTGCTCGTCCTTGACGAGCCCACGGCCGTTCTTACCGACCTCGAGGTCGAGGGTCTCTTCGACATCATGCGTTCGCTTACCGCCGAGGGCAAGGGCATCGTCTTCATCTCCCACAAGATGCGCGAGGTCATGCGCATCTCCGACCGCGTCACGGTGCTTCGTCGCGGCGAGACGGTCGAGACGGTGCGCGTCGCCGACACCACCGAGCAGGAGCTGGCCGACCTCATGATTGGCCAGAAGTTCGTCGAGAACACCTACGAGAAGGTCTCCAACGCCACCAAGGACGAGTTTGTCCTTCAGAACGTCTCGTACCATCCCGAGATAAAGCACGGTGGCCTGAAGGACGTCTCGCTCACCATCCACAAGGGCGAGATCCTGGGCGTCGCAGGTATCGACGGCAACGGCCAGACCCCCCTGGCCGAGGTCGTGACCGGCCTCGTCAAGCCAGACTCTGGCAAGGTCATTGGCCCCGATGGAAACGAGATTGCCGTCTTCTCGCCCGAGACCTTCATTGACGCCGGCCTGGGCAACATTCCCGAGGACCGCAACAAGATGGGCCTCGTGGGTGATATGACTATCGCCGAGAACCTCGTGCTCAAGCAGACCGAGTCCGATCAGTTCTCCCTCGGTCACGGCAAGTGGCTCAAGATGGGCGAGATTCACTCCTATGCCGAGCGTCTGCGCGAGGAGAACGACATCCGCTGCATCTCTGTCGATCAGACGGCCCGCAGCCTCTCCGGTGGCAACCAGCAGAAGGTCATCCTTGCCCGCGAGCTCGAGGGGCACCCCAAGCTCCTGGTGGCGGTCTATCCCACCCGCGGCCTTGACATCGGCGCCACCGAGTTCATTCACAACCAGATTGTGGCCCAGCGCGACGCCGGGTGCGCGGTGCTTCTCATCTCGGCCGACTTTGACGAGGTGCTCAAGCTCTCCGACCGCATCGTTGTTCTCTTCGAGGGCCAGATCATGGGTACGTATCCGGGCGCGAACCCTCCCATCAAGGAGATCTCGCTCGCCATGGCAGGAAAGTAGGAGGGGGTAAACGTGGCAAAGAAGGCTCTGAGCCCGGAGGAGCGCAGCGAGAGGCGCATGATGATCCTCACGCCGATTATCGCCGTGCTCCTGGCTCTGATCATTGGCGCGATCATCATCGCGTGTCTGGGGAAGAACCCGCTCGAGGGCTATGCGGCTATGATCCAGGGTTCCCTGGGCGACGGCGCCAAGCTGAGCAAGACGCTCGAGCGTGCCTGCCCGCTGATCTTCACCGGACTGTGCGCGGCGTTCGCCTACAAGTGCGGCGTCTTTAACCTGGGTGGCGAGGGTCAGTTCATCATGGGCGGCTGCGCCACCGCGGCCTGCGTCCTCGGCCTGGGGCTCGAGGGTCCCGCCGGCCTTGCGCTGGGGCTTCTCGCCGGCATTGTGGCTGGCGCCATCTGGGGACTTCTCCCGGGCATCATGAAGATCACCCGCGGCCTCAACGAGATGATCACCACGATTATGCTCAACTACGTGGCCATGTACTTCATGGAGTACATCTACAAGAACGTCTACTCCGATAACGGCCTGCCCAAGACCATCGCCATCCCGCAGTCTGCACGTCTCCCCGAGGTCCTTGGCACGCACGTGGGCGTGATTCTCGCCATCGTGCTGGGCATCTTCATCTGGTACGTCATCTTCCGCACCTCCTTTGGCTTCAAGATTCGCGCGGTTGGCATGAACCCCATCGCCTCGAGGGTGAATGGCTTCCCTGTTCGTCGCCTGGTTCTGCTCGCCTTCATCCTCTCGGGGGCCATCGCCGGTCTGGGCGGTGCCGTCGAGCTCCTTGGCAAGACCCCGTACCGTCTTGCCGACGGCTTTGGCTCGGGCTTTGGCTTTGACGGCGTGGCAATTGCCCTCATCGCGCAGCTCAACCCCATCGCTGCTATCTTCGTGGCGTTCTTCTTTGGTGTCCTCTCCACGGGCGGAACCATGATGCAGAGCGTCATTGGCGTTCCCACCGCCATCGTCGAGATCATCCGCGGCCTCATCATCATCTTTGCCGTCGCCGGCATGGCCGCCGTCAAGCTCCCCAAGATCAAGGCCTACGTCGCCGCAAGGCTGGACGCAAGGGCCAAGAAGGCCGAGGTGAACGCGTAATGGACTTCATGACTGCACTTCCCACGATTCTCAAGGCCATGACCATGGGCGCCGTGCCTATTCTGCTGGCGGCGCTTGGCGAGGTCTTCTCAGAGCGGGCTGGCCTCGTGAACATTGGCCTCGAGGGTGTCATGGCCATCGGCGCCTTTGTGGGCTTCGCCGTTGGCAAGATGACCGGTAACCTGTGGGTGGGCCTTCTCGCCGGCATGGTCGCTGGGGTTCTCGTCAACATGCTCTACGCCTTCTGCACGGTCACGCTCTGCGCCGACCAGGTGGTTACGGGCATGGCCATCAACATCCTGGCACCGGCCATCGCGCTCTTTGGCTACAACCTCTTTGTGGGCTCGAACTCCGCCAACGCGACGGGCGCCCAGATGGAAAGCATCGCTATCCCCGGGCTGTCGGACATTCCCTTCATAGGCAATGCGTTCTTCAACCAGACGCTTCTTGCCTACCTGGCGTTTATCCTGGTCCCGCTTGTTCGCTACTTCTTCAAGCACTTCCGCGCGGGCCTCTCGTTCCGCTCCGTGGGCGAGAACCCCCATGCCCCCGAGACCCCGGGCATCGACGTCGTGCGCGTTAAGTACCTTGCCTGCATCGTGTGCGGTGCGCTGACCGCCGCGGGTGGCGCGTTCCTCACCCTGTGCTACACCCCCATCTATACCGACGGCATCGTGATGGGCCGCGGCTTCATTGCTCTGGCAACGGTGATCTTTGGCCGCTGGAGCGCGCTTGGCGTCCTGGGCGCAAGCCTCCTGTTTGGCTTCTTCGACGGCCTCAACGTGGCACTCCAGGCCCAGTTCCAGGCGGCGCCGGTCATGTTCTTCAAGATGATCCCGTACATCTTCACCATCGTCGCGCTTATCTTCTTTGGCTCCAAGCACGCCGGCCCCAAGGCAAACGGGC
This sequence comes from uncultured bacterium, assembly GCA_905214175.1. Lineage (GTDB taxonomy): Bacteria > Actinomycetota > Coriobacteriia > Coriobacteriales > Atopobiaceae > Tractidigestivibacter. Next base: position 381 of record CAJMLD010000003.1, on the reverse strand, counting down.
AGCCGTACTTCCGCGAGCAGCGATAGTTCCCGGCGGCACGCGGCCCGTCACCGAACACCGAGTGCCGCTTACGCTACTCTTTGGTTCATCCCCAAGCTATCCGTGTAGCGTGCTTGGGGGAGGGTTTCAGGGATGAGGGGCGCAACCTGCGCTTCTCGTAACGGAGGAAGGAAAGGGCACATCATGAGTGAAATCAAGAAGTCTCTGTCCGCCGCCATGCTCGACAGGCGTCAGGCCATCGCTTTGGGTCTTGGCAGCATGGGCGCGCTCGCCCTTGCGGGCTGCGGCGGCTCTGGCTCCAGCTCCAGCTCGTCCGACAGCTCCGCTTCTGGGTCCGATTCCGAGCAGAGCAGCTACAAGGTCGCCATGATTATGAGCGGC
>CAJMLD010000002.1 GCA_905214175.1 uncultured bacterium | reverse complement strand
ATGGCTGCCCTCTCTTATCTATTAGTTCTTTATCTATATATAAAAGCAATAGTAGTAATAAGGTCTGTCTAAAAGTTGAGAACTCGAAAACTCGCTGGTAGACGCCATAACAAATCTTCTAGTTCATCTTCTTGAAGCTAGTGGTTCTCGACGGTCGAAGTCATGTTGATAACTCTCTCAACACTGTGTTCCCACTTTTCGAGGGTTTTCGTACGCCTTTCTCCCGTCTTTTTGACCTACGTGTTCTCGGTGATGTTATCGCGGATCTGCACCAGCCTGTCGTGGTAGATCTTGTCCTCCTTGCGCTTCTTGTCCACCACCCTGATGCTGTTGAGCATCGTGGCGTGGCTACGCCCGCCAAAATGCTCACCAATCTCGGCATAGGTGGCGTCGCAGAGCTCCTTCGAGAGCCACACGGCAATGTGCCGTGCGTTCATGATGTCCTTGTTGCGCTTCTCGCCCACGAGGTCCGTGTGAGAGATGTCGAAGTACTGCTCAACGGCCCGCTGAATCTCCTCGATCTTGTACTGCTTCTCGCCGTTTGGCCACGACTCCTTGGCAAGGCGGTTGATGTCCTCGCGCGAGAGCTCCTCGCCGTGTTGCTCGCGATGCGTCTCGGCGATGAGGCAACGCTGGCAGAACCCCTCGATCACGCGGATGTTTGTGCCGGCCCGCTCGGCCATGTAGCTGATGTTTTCCTTCGAGATGGTGCCCGTTATGGCCAGTCCCACGTGACCTTCGGCGGCGTCCTCGTGCATGCGCTCGCAGAAGGTGGTGATGAGGCGCAGCTTGAGCTCGTAGTTTGGTACCTGGATCGACGTCGAGAAGCCCGAATCCAGGCGGCTTGTCACACGCTCGTCGAAGGCCGCCTCGGCGCCCAGCTGTGAGGGCGAGCGGTCTGCTGCGAGGACAATCTGCTTTCCTGCGCTGGTGAGGTGGTTGAACGCATCAAAGAAGAAGTCGATGGTGCCCGCCTTGCCGGCGAGCTTCTGGATGTCGTCGATGATAAGAACGTCGATGTCGTAGTAGTGATCGCGCAGGATGTCCGGAGCAGACCTCTCGCGGTGCGACATGGCAGTGGTGTAGTCGGTGATGAAGGACGAGCCATCCTTGTACACGCAAACGCGGGTGGGGTCGTTTGCCGAGATGTAGTTCTGTATGGCGCGCAGGAGGTGCGTCTTGCCAAGACCGCTCTTGCCATAGATGAAGAGCGGGTTGTAGGTGCGGTTCTCTCCGTTTGCCACCTGAAGCGCCGCTTGGTAGGCAAAGGTGTTCTCGTCACCCACGACAAAGCGGTCAAACGTGAGCTTTGAGTCCATCTCCGAGATATCGTCTACCAGTGGGTTTGCCGCCCGACGCTCGTGGCCTGCGGCCTCTCGCGCGGCGTTCTCGTCGATCCAGGCGTCCTCGGGGGCGCGTGGCGGCGCAGCGGGTGCTTGGACCGGCGCGGGCGCAGCCACCTGCGGGGATGGTGCCATCCAGCGGCGGGCCTCCTCGGGCGTCACCGCCGAGCTGGTGGTGAGAGGCGCTGCATCAGGGTCCTGCACAAAGGCGATGTCGAGCGTGGTTGGTTCGAAGGCGGCCTCGGTGAGGCATTCGTTAATGACTTCGAGGTTCTTCGAGAGACGGTTCTTAACCGTGCGGCTGTGTGTCTCAACATGGAGGACGCCAGAATCCAGCGACGTTGGCGAGCAACTGCGTAGCATGGCCATGACCGACCCGGGCAGGCGGCGCTTGCTCACCAGGTCGAACATGTCCTGCCATAGCGCTTCGGTGTCTGAGTCAATCTCTGGTTCCATTGCGTGCGTCCCTCTCGGCGCTCGTGGGCGCAATCGGCGCCCGTCCCTCGTGCGAGTGTCCATTATAAGGATATTGTTGAAAACTCTGTCTTATGAACACTGCAAGTGGCGAGAACAACGAGAAATGTTGAAAACCTGGCGTCTTGGCTGGTGAGTAAGGCAATGGCCCTACACGAAGTTCTGCCCCAGCTGTGTGAGGTAATACTTCTGGCCAACCTTCTTGAGAATGCCCATCTGTACCAGGCTTGCGAGCTCACGCGACCATGTGGGCGCAGACTTTCCGTAGGTTCTCACCAGTTCTGTGGGACCTACCATCTCGTGTGTCGAGAGGTATTCGAGGATTGTCTGCGAGCGGTCCGAAAGGTTAATGCGGCCGAGTTCCGCCGCCCATGCAGGTGCTTGCTGCTCTGCGGCAGGTGAGGGTGCCGGTACGGGCGTTGGCACCTGAGCGGGAACCTGCTGCTGGTAGGAAGGCTGTTGGTAGCCCTGCTGCGCATAGAATCCCTGCTGGTTCTGGGGCGGCACTGGCTGGTAGTACTGCTGGTATCCCGGCATGAAGGGCTGCTGGTAGACCCCCGGCATTGGCTGCGTTGGATAGGGAGTCTGGCCATAGGCCTGTGGTGTCTGGGGCTGTGGCACCTGCTGCATGGTTCCTGCGGGCTTGCCCGGTGCCGCGCACCTCTCGGCATCCTCCCTTGGCCTGGTCGATATTGTCACGACCGTTCCGCCGGAGATGTTGTCCTCTATGGTGAGGCTGCCGCCCTTGTCGGTCATGTACTGCTGCACGTACGGAAGGCCAGACCCAACTCCACGTATGTAGTGCTTCATCTCCTCCGTTGCGGAGGTAGTGCCATACTCCATGGCCAGGTCCTTCTCCTGGATTCCGGGGCCTTGGTCCGAGAAGCGCAGCGTGTTTCCCCCGTCAAGGATCGTGATGGTGGGGGCGATAAAGTACGCGTGGATGAAGTTCTCGACAATTTCGCGAATGACGGTGAAGGGAATCTGACTTCCCTGCTCGTGCGCGAGGCGATTGACGGTTGCGGTTATTTCTTCGAGGTAGCTGCGAATGTCCGTTGGCTCGATGACCACCACGCGTGGAGCCGCGGCGGCATCGTCGTAGATGGCTATGCGTGCGGGATAGCGCACAGCCCCAAGCTCGCCCTGGGCTGTGCCGCCCTCTTTCTGCGAGCTCTCTTGGGACTTCTCGTCCCTCTTGCTCGCATCCTCGGGCATGTTGTCGACGAACGGATAGAACGCGTGGTCCATCCCGCTTTACCTCTTGATTCTTTTCACCAGCTTGGACTTTTCAACTTCGTTTGAACCTTGGATGAAAACTTTCACTCGGATTTCTATGTGAACGAAAGTTTTCAACAAGGGATGAAACTTGGTTGATAACTGGGTCTAAACGTGGAATACCGGCTGGAAAATCATAGCATCAGGAAGAAAGTTGTCATCTGCTTGGACGTTTCTTTTCTCCTTGTGGAAGATTTCTTGCGGCGTTTCACGACGGGGGAAGGCTTGTGTCGTGTCTTACCATGGGACTGCACGGCGTGGATCCGTGCAGTTATTCTGCATTAAATTGACATCTTGACGGAGAGACCCTTACAATCTTTGGGCTTAGTGCTCAAGACATTAGACCCGTATGGGAGGAATACATCATGAAGCGTACGTACCAGCCCAACAAGCGTAAGCGCGCCAAGACCCACGGCTTCCGTGCTCGTATGGCCACCAAGGGCGGCCGCAAGGTCCTCGCCCGTCGTCGTGCCAAGGGCCGCAAGCAGCTCACCGTCTAACACAGCATCATGGAGACCATCAAATCGCGTGCCGAATTTGAGAGGGTCTTCTCGCGCGGGAAGCGCTACAACGACGCGTTACTGCGCATTCGAGTGGTGCCAACGAGCGAAGGCGACCAGCCAAAGGTCGCCTTCGTTGCGCCAAAAAGGCTTGGAAACGCCGTCTACAGAAATAGGTGCAAGCGCGTCCTGCGAGAGGCAGCACGCGCTTGTTCGCTACCGCGTGACGGCTACGACGTAATCCTCTTCTCGACCGACAAGACCCATGACAGCTCCCCCGAGCGCGTGGCGACGTCCCTTGAGAGGTTGCTCGAGAGGGCCGGTGTGGTGTGTGGCTAAGGCCAAGGGGGAGTCTGCACTTTCGTGTGCTGCGACAAGAGCCATTCGGTTCTACCAGCGCCGCATCTCGCCCCTGTTCTTGCCGCATTGCATCTACACGCCAACCTGCTCGGAGTACGCTCGACAGGCCATAGCCAAGTACGGTCTGGCGAAGGGTGGGTGGCTCGCCGTAAAGCGCATCATGCGATGCCATCCGTTCCACGCTGGCGGATACGACCCTGTTCCCTAAACGTTCGGGGACACACACGGAGGAACCATGTGGGATTGGATTATTGACTTTCTCGCCAGCGTACTCGCGGGCATTGAGGGATTCTGCGGGGACTGGGGTCTCGCGATCATCATCCTTACCGTTATCATCCGCGTGCTCATTATGCCGCTGATGAACAAGCAGGTTGAGTCATCGGCCCGTATGCAGGCTGCCCAGCCCAAGATTCAGGAGCTACAGGCCAAGTACGCAGACGACCCCGAGCGCCAGGCCCAGGAGATGCAGAAGCTCTACTCTGACATTCACTTCAATCCCGTTATGGGTTGCCTGCCTGTGCTGCTCCAGATGCCTGTCTTCTTTGCTCTGTTTACGGTTGCCCGCGACCGCATTCCCTCTGATGCGAGCTTCTATGGCATCATCCCCTCGCTTGCCGGCTCTGCGGGCGGCATGATTAGCTCCGACGGATGGGGCCCCGCGGCTGTTTATATCTTCTTCGTTGTTCTCTTTGGCGTTCTCACGTTCCTGCAGATGGCCATTAACGCAGGCCAGGTCTCTGAGGATCAGCGCAAGCAGCAGCTTGGCATGGGTGCCGTCATGGCCGTTATGATGGCTTGGTTTGGCTGGAGCATCCCTGCGGGCGTTGTTCTCTATTACAACGCCTCTGCGCTCTGGGGCATTGTTCAGCAGTATTTTGTGACGCGCAAAGTCATGGAGAAGGCCAAGGCCGAGGCCGAGCAGAGCATGCAGGGTCAGTCTTCGGTCACCGTTGATGTGGTGCGCAAGGAGAAGAAGCCCCGCCCCCACAAGAAGAACTAGCTCTGTGAGTGTCTTTCTCGGTAATTATGTATTTATTGCTGTAAATATACAGTAGTCCTTATTTTTTAGGGCATTTTGATACCTACCTTTCTAGGAGGTTTGTGATGGAGGAAGGAACTCTCGACGAGGTCGTCGAGTCTGAGGTTGTTGTCTCGGGTGACATCGATGCCCAGAGCGCTTCCAATGACGAGTTTGCTGAGATTCGCGAGCACTATGAGGCTGGCATTGCGTTGACCGATGACGAAACGGACCGCATTGCCGATGTTGCCGTTGAGTACCTGCGCGGCATTCTCAACCTATTTGGTGAGACCCACTCCTCCATCGATGAGTATGACGGCGAGGAGGGTGAGCTCATCCTTGATGTGAACGGTGGTGATCTTGCTGTTCTCATCGGACGTCACGGGCGCACGCTCGAAGCTCTTCAGACCATTATTACTACGCTCCTGAGTAGCAAGCTTAAGTTCTATTATCCCATCGTGGTCGATATCGAGAGCTATCGCAGCCGTGCCAAGAAGAAGATTGAGCAGATGGCTCGCAATGCTGCCTCTCGTGCCAAGAGCCACGGTTCGAGCGTCAAGCTTGCTCCGATGAATGCCTATGACCGTCGCTTGGTTCACCTTGCCTTGCGTGAGGATCCCGAGGTCTCCACGCATTCTGAGGGTGAGGATCCCGACAGGTACGTGGTAATCACGCCGGTCAAGCTTTAAAGCAGGTATTGTCGTTTCACATAAGGTACAGTCTTGGAGGGTGGCGTTGTCACCCTCCATTGTTATGCCAATATCTCTCGATTCAAGAGTTTTTGGCAGAACCATTTTTTGTCCGTAGCTCTAGTCACGGTGGAAGGAGAGACCATGACCGCTGAGGCATCAGATACACTTTGTACTGAGCTATATGAGCTCTTAGTCCATGATGTAGATCTCTCAACAATTAATGTGTCAGAAGAATCTATAGATCTTCTTGTTCGCCATTTGGAACTTGTCATTGAGAAGAACCAAGTGATGAACCTGACGCGCATCACTAACGAACATGAGGCTCTTATCCTTCATATTATCGATTCGCTGTTGTTTGTCGCTCATGCACCCACGTTGCTCAACTCAAAGTCTTCGCTGCTTGATATTGGTACTGGCGCTGGATATCCAGGTATGCCTCTCTCTATTGTCACTGGCTGCCATGCGACTTTGATTGACTCTGTGGGGAAGAAAGTCTCTGCTGTTCAGAGTTTTGTGGATGAGCTCAATCTTTCTGACAGAATCACATGCGTTCATGCTCGCGCTGAGGAAGTGCCTTCACTCTGCGACGCCCGTTTTGATGTTGTTGTTGCACGAGCCGTTGCCCAAACGAATGTTCTTATTGAGTATGCTACTCCTTGTCTAAGAAAGAACGGTACGTTGCTCGTTGGCAAGGGCAAACCTACCGATGATGAGCTCGACACAGCAAACAGAGCTGCCAGGATTTGTGGTCTTGAGAATTCAGGGCGTCTTGAGTACGAATTGCCATCCGGACTGGGACATCGAACCATCCTCGTTTTTACGAAGACTGGAAACCCTCGTATCAAGCTTCCTCGACAGACCGGGATGGCCAAGAGAATGCCCCTTGGAATCGAGTGAGTTTTTAGTATCTCGTTGTTCTGCTTCCGAAAATCATTGAATTGATGAATGACTCCAATCGCTGTGTGGTGATTGGAGTCATTTCTTTTAGAGCATTATACTTACAGCTTCATACGATTCGTTTGATTCGTAAATGTATCCCTATGTGTATTTGATTCGATTCTTATCTATACATTTTCATGAGTTGCATTAACCTATGTTTCACGTGAAACAAGTGACGCTTGAGTTGAGAGAGCGAGATACTGGTTTTATAGCGACCTACTCTCAAGTATATTGTTCGCTCATGATTGAGAATGACTGATTCAACACAAACATTCGTGCTCTGTTGTCGAGACTCCGAATTGTGAAATTATTCAACTGCATTGTTCAACACAGATTAATTGTTGTTTCACGTGAAACACCACCTGAGAGCAACAAAAGTATGCGAATCAAGCCGTTTCACGTGAAACAGCCGAAGTTGACATCATATATGCAAGGTAAGCCGTGTTTCACGTGAAACAGATAGAATTAGGCCAAGAAACTCGTCTATTGAAGTTGATACAACAACCAGCAAGATTCTCAACCTTTCACGTGAAACAATACCCTATCATTGACACACACCAGATTGGTGAGCAAACACAGTTTAGATGCATTCATACTCGGCAATTGGGGGTTATTCGTGGGATTCCAAGATGTAAAACGAGGCTATACAAACAGAGAGCCAAAGGTTTTGGCGATTATCAACCAAAAAGGCGGTGTTGGTAAATCCACCACAGCGATTAACCTCTCTGCTGCACTGGGTGAAGCCAAGAAAAAGGTCCTTGTAATCGACCTAGACCCTCAAGGAAATACAACGAGTGGATACGGAATCGAGAAAGAGGATCTTGAGCACGACATGTATGATGTGCTGCTTCAAGATTATCCAATCGAGGACGTGATAGTAGACACCGTTGAAGAGCGTGTGTTTGTCGCACCAGCTACAATTCAACTTGCAGGCGCAGAAATTGAGCTTGTCTCAGCTATGGCTCGTGAAAGTATCCTCAAAAGCGTAGTTGAGAAGATTAAAAGCGAATTTGACTATGTCTTTATCGACTGTCCCCCCTCGCTGGGACTCCTCACCATCAATGCACTTGTAGCGTCTGACCAGCTGTTGATTCCAATACAGTGCGAGTATTACGCTCTGGAAGGCGTAACTAAGCTAATTGAGTCAATGAAGATGGTGAAAAGCAGGCTCAATCCCTCGCTATCAATCTTTGGTGTCGTAATGACAATGTACGATACGCGTACAACTCTTTCGCATCAGGTTGTTGAGGAATGTGAGAACTACTTTGGGCAACAGATATTCAAGACCTACATTCCGCGAAACGTGAAAATCGCAGAAGCGCCAAGCCATGGGCTACCTGTCACAATGTATGCGCGAATGAGTAAGGGTGCATCTGCCTATACCAAGTTGGCAAAGGAAGTGATTCGTCGTGGCTAAGAAATCAGGACTCGGTAAGGGACTAGAATCACTGATGGGTGAAGCTAACGCGGAAGTTGGTGCTCCTGCAGCTGATTCAACACTTCCGATTTCAAAGATCAAGCCAAATAAGGGCCAGCCGAGAAAGAATTTCAATCCCGACGAGCTTGCAGAACTTGCTGATTCAATCAAGCAGAACGGAATCCTTCAGCCAATCATCGTTCGTAAGAAAGGAACCTGGTACGAAATCGTAGCTGGCGAGAGACGCTACCAGGCAGCAAAGCTGGTTGGTCTCGACGAGGTCTCGGTGGTCATCAGAGACATCAGTGACGAGGATGTCTTTAAGCTTGCACTCATTGAGAATCTCCAGAGGTCAGATCTCAATCCAATCGAAGAGGCACAGGGATACAAACAGTTGCTTGACAGTAATGGGCTAACACAAGAAGAGGTGGCTCGTCTCGTCTCTAAATCAAGGTCTGCAATAACCAATACGCTGCGACTTCTTGATCTACCTGACGAAGTCCAGGAGCTGATGAGCGAGGGTAAGCTCACAGCCGGGCACGCTAGAGCAATTCTCGCTGTTCCCTCAGAAGAAGGTCGAGTGCGGCTGGCAGAAAAGGTTGTTGCACAGGGTTTGTCGGTCAGACAGACAGAAACCCTTGCACCACTGTTTTCTGACAATAGTCAAGCAGAGCCAGTGCGCCGCCAACCAGTTCCTCAATCATTCAAACGCGCTGCACGACAGATGAGGCTTGCTCTTGACACCAATGTGAAAGTTAAGACTGTTCGTGGAAGAAACAAGGTAGAGATTGAGTTTGAGGATGAGGATGCGCTCGCGCACCTCGTGGATCTCCTTACCAGGGAGTAGGAGCTCTATATGAGGAAGCTACTGGGTGGGATAGTAGTCATAGCAACAGCAGTAGGTATTAGCTACGTTGTCTACAAGGAAGTTCTCTCCGACGAAGCACGGGATAATATCAAGAAGATGGTCGAGACGGTAAAGACGTCCTATGACCGCATAAACGAGGTAATCACCTCGGTGAGAGGTGACATAATGCCGGATGATGGACCCCTTCCTAATGTCCAGACGACCATGCGTCAGTGGAAGGACCTTGGGTACTAGGCGAGGAAGAACTAGAACATAGAACACCTGTTCGTACTATGGGGGTGTTCCTATAGTTTTGTCAAGGTCGGTAGGGATTCGCCCGGCTCTCCGGCGCGCAGGCTAGGGCGCGCTTGCGCAGGCCCCGCCAGTGGGGCCGCTGCACGCTACGGTTCTCGGCGGCTCGCTAGGCCGCGTAGGGGACCTTGTCCCTCATGATGGCGTAGATCACCTTCAACCTCTTCCTCGCCGTCGCCTTCAGCGCCTCGCCGTGGCACATGCCCCTCTCGCGGCAGTGCCGGTAGTACTCCCCGAACCTGCAGCTGCTCCTGACGAGGGAGTTGCACGAGAAGATGAGCAGGTTCTTGAGCCTCTTGTTGCCCTGCCTCGAGGCGCAGACCGACGAGAGCGAGGTGCCCGACTGCCTGTTTCTCGGGGCGATTCCGCAGTACGATGCCAGATGGTCGTGGTCGGGGAAGTCCGAGATGTCGACGGAGATGACGAGCTCGGACGCCGTGCGGGGTCCGATGCCAGGTACCGTGAGGAGGCAGTCGTACGTCGCCTCCTCGGCGAGCAGGGCAGCGATCTCCGCGTCGAGCCTGGCGGCCTCCTCCGCTGCCTCCGATATCCTCCTGGCGAGCAACCTCACCTGCGGGTTCTCGGCCGCGACCTGCCATTCCGACGGCCTGGTCGACGAGACCGCGGCATCCCACGCGGCATCGACCTTCGCCCTGTCCGCGCCCCTCGTGACCGCGCCGAGCGAGGCCTTCCCGGCGTCGAGGATCCCCCACGGCCCGCCGAGGGAGGCGAGCATGCCGAGCCAGTGCGGGTCGGAGAGGTCGGCGAGCTCCTCGAAGGCCGGGCACGACTCGAGCAGGATGCTCCGCAGGCGGTTCTTGTCCCTGGTCGCGCAGGAGACCATGTGCCCGCGTTGGGCGGCCATCGACCTGTCGGCCTCCAGCCTCGGGTCGCCCTCGGGCGCCGGCAGCAGCGCGTCGGGGACCCCGAGCGCGGTCTTCGCGATGACCATCGCGTCCCTCGCGTCGGTCTTGGCGTCGCCGGCGAAGAGCTTGGAGGCCTCGTGCGCGGCGAGTCCGGGCAGGTAGCCGACGACGAGCGCGCCCTCGGGAGCCGACGCGAAGAGCTCGTCGAGGTCGCGCTCCCTGTTGGGGACGGGGCGGTTGGCCAGGACCTCGCCGGATCTCGTGGCCATGACGGCCCAATGGGACGCCTTCCCGACGTCGAGGGCGAGCACGGTCTGGCAGGTGGCGAACGTCGTGCGCATGATGCTATCCTCCAATCGTCGGCCGATCGGAGGCTGGCGCCCGCGACACCCACATTACCTGGCCGTGGCGCTTTCGAGGAGAGCCCGGCAGTTTCCTATCAGTCGTCTGGGCCAGCGGCGCCCGTGCCGGCAACACCCCCCCGGGCCCTCTGCGGGGCAGGGGCACTGGGCCGTGCGCGGACGCCCGATCGGCGGTCCACACGGGACGTGCCGTCATCGTAGTTCGTCTCCATCCCATATGGCGAGGTTGGCGAACTAGCCTGTTTTCGACTGTAATGGGCGACAACGTCACCATCAACGGCAATTTCATCCCCAGCTTGAAACAGGTGAGGCAGCAGCGCGAGGACGAGGAGGCCAAGACCAAGGAGGCCTCGGAAGAAAGGCTCGCGATCAACGCCGAGATTCGCGAGGCTCGCAAGCTACGAGACGACCTCGCGACCAACCCATAGGGCATCGACTAGGAGACGGACGCAGAAGGCGAGTACGAGCATGAGGCATCCGTCGCCGAGGTTAGCAAGCCGCGCGACGAGGAAGAGGACGAGCGCTGGCGTGCGCATGGGACGTTCGAGCGCGAACAGGCGCGCGTGGACGACAGGCGAGCCGAATGGTACTGCCAAACTGATGTCTTGGCAGGCAAGCTCCCCGTCGTCGTGGGCGTGGCGATCGCGGTGTGCGTTGCCGTTCTGCGTCTGATTGGAATGGAGGACGTGGCCAAGGCCCTGCAAGTACATCGTGATGACGTGCTACGCGAAGCGGGCGACCAGCTGATGCCGGACCGTGTGCCGTCCGCACGTCGTAAGCAGCAGACGCAGCACAAGTAGGCAAGACAGAATGCACATATGACGACGACGCGGCGGCCGATGAGGCCGCAGCACGGTGGCGGTGGTTACCAGTCCGGCCTATAATTGCAGTTGTGGATAGGTGGCGAGGTAATGAGATACAGATTCAACAGTTCGGCATACAAGAAGCTTAGCAAGCGGCAGAAAGTCGTTTATTGGTGTTGGCAGTTCTCGTTCCTCGGCTTGATGTGCTTCTATGCGCTTTACGTCTTTCCGAAAACCTTACATAGGTCGCTTCATACGGAGCCAGAGATTGACTTCGTGATCTCGATGGTCTGGTACTTCTTCGTGCCCATGATAGCCATATGCGTGTTGTATGCGCTTCTCAACCACTACGTCGAGAAGCTAGACCGACGCGACCTTGACGAGCGCGTAAAAGGCCTGAACGGAAAGTCACTCACGCCTGAATACTTCCTCGAATCCCGCTCGGTACTATCGAAGGATGACTTCACGGGAATCTACGTCTTGCACAACGTCACGAAGGACTTGTACTACGTCGGACAAGGCGTGCGCGTATACGAGCGTCTGACCCAGCACTTCATGGGGCGTGGAAACGCAGATGTCTATGCGGACTGGAAGTATGGTGACCGGTTTGAGATTGAGGTGATACCCCTCGAAGGCAGCGGCTACCAGAGCCTGAACGACCTAGAGCGGGATGCTATCAAGAGCTATGACGCCTATGAGAAGGGCTATAACAGAACGCGTGGCAACGCTAGGTGACGCACCTCGACGGGGAAAATTATGCCGTGTGAGTTCGCTATAAGCCCGCAGAACGGCTCTGGTGGCCTCACGCGGCCATTTGGAACGGAATTACCTCGTGTGCCTGCTCTCCCTTCAGCGCGACACGAGGACGAACGACAAGGGCTAGGATTTCCTCCGGCGTGACTCCTGCGAGGTAGAAATCTCGCTCGACTCCCTCTGTGCGTCCGAACAGCTCGGCACGAGTCGTGTCATCAAGGCTGCATTGCCCGCGTGCTGCCAGACTCGCGTATTCACTTACGAGTGTAGCCCTCCACACGTGCGTGAGGTGTAGCGTTAACGACGGTATATCGAGCTTGTTTGCCAATTCGTCGTAGACTTTCTCAGCGCGTGTTGAGCATTAACGCTCCCTCACTGCTTGGAGTAGTCAATCATCTGCCCGAACAACGGCGCATCACCTACTTTCGTACGCGCCGCATCGGCGCGGACTAGGATGCGCTCGAAGACCGCCTTCCCATGACGCACGTCGAAGCGCGGCACGACGCGGCCTTTGTTGGTCTTGGAAACCTCCGGCGTGACCTCGACGATGGGCGATGCCCTCTGCCGTCTTTGTCAGCTTGTCAGCCGGTAGCGCGAGGGCTTCGTTGATGCGTATAGCCCCAGGGTGGCCTGTATCAGCGCCAGATCGACGAGCGAACGCCTCTTGTAGACCGCCTGCTCGCGCGAGGTGGGGCCTCTCGGAGCCTTACAGGGGGGCAGCCACAGCAGTGGCCGCCCCCCATCTCATGACCAATGTCAAAATGTATGACGATGCAGCAATTCGCCTAGAGCTCTTGCATGCGCTGGCGAAGCTGACCACAGGCGGCGTCGATATCCGCACCGCGAGAGTTCCTAATGGTTGCCTCGACGCCAACTGAAGCAAGACGAGCGACAAATTCTGCTGCACGCTCAGGGCTTGCCGGCTTGAACTTGGAGCCTGGAACTTCGTTGAGCTGAATAATGTTCACGTGTGCCAGGGTTCCTCGGCAGAAGTCACAGAGTGCGCCAAGTTCGTCATCGTTGTCGTTCACGCCCTGGATGAGCGCATACTCATACGTCGGGCGGCGACCAGTCTTGTCCACGTATTCGCCCATCACGTCATACAGGTGGATGAGGGAGTACTTCTTTACGCCGGGCATGAGGATGTTACGCGTGCTCTGATTGGCGGAGTGCAGCGAAACAGCGAGCGTGAACTGCTCGGGCTCGTTAGCAAAACGCTTAATCATTGGGATGACGCCGCACGTGGAGACCGTGAGGTGGCGAGCGCCAATGCCAGCTCCCTCCGGGGAGTTAAGGCGCCGCAGCGCGGCGAGCGTGGCATCGTAGTTCATCATCGGCTCGCCCTGCCCCATCATTACGACGCTGGTCACGCGAGTGTTGAAGTCATCGCGTACGTGCATGACCTGCTCGTAGATTTCGCCTGCCGTAAGGGAACGGGTGAGGCCGGAAGCGCCAGTCGCACAGAACGCACAACCCATGGCACACCCCGCCTGCGTCGAGACGCACACCGCAAGACGGTTCTTCGAGGGCATGCCAACGCACTCCACGGCGACGCCGTCCGGGAAGCGAAGCAGATACTTGCGGCTACCATCCTGGGAGACCTGGCGCGCAACCTCCTCGACGCCACCAAGCGTGACGTAGTCGGCAAGCTGGGCGCGAAGCGCCTTCGAGAGGTTGGTCATCTGGTCAAGCGAGGTGACATTCTTGACCCATACCCAGTCCTCAATCTGCTTGGCGCGGAACTTGGGCTGGCCCAGCTCGGCGAGAAGTGCCTCAAGCTGGCCATGCGTACAGTTCCTAAGGTCGAGCCTCTCGTTGTTTCGGTTGACGTTATCCGTCTGCATTTCTAGCACCTTGCCCTTGTCGTATGGTGTGGTGGAGTATCCTCTTTGGGTTACTGTCTCCGTGTGAGTTGAGTCTACCGCACGGCGGAGAGATGCGAGGGAGAGCACATGACAAGTCAGGACGTGTTGGGCCTCAAGGTTGTCGTTATCGCCGGCGGCTGGTCTGACGAGAAGGAAATTTCCCTGGACTCTGGGCGCGCGTGCCAGAAGGCGCTCACCGAGGCAGGCTTTGCGGGCGTTGACCTGCTTGATCCTGCAAACGATGGCTTTGAGTCGAAGCTTGAGAATGGCGGCTACGACGTAGCTTTTGTCGCAATGCACGGGCACTATGGCGAGGATGGCTGCATCCAGGGCCTTCTCGAGATTCTGCACATGCCCTACACCTTCTCGGGCGTTCTTGGAAGTGCCGTAAGTACCGAGAAGGAGGTCGCGAAGACCCTCTATAGCCAAGCCGGCATCCCCACGCCGTGCGGCATGGACGTTGCGCCTGGCACCAAGCTCACGGATGATGATGTGGATCGCATTGTGAAAGAGCTTGGCCTGCCGCTCTTTGTGAAGCCCGCCGCCAACGGCTCGAGCTTTGGCGTGACTCGCGTGACGAGCGCCTCCGAGCTCCCAAAGGCAGTGGAGCGCGCGACTGCCGGCGGTGACCGTGCCCTTATCGAGGAGTGCATCACTGGCACCGAGATCACCGTTCCCGTCATTGGCAACGACAATCCCAAGGCACTGCCCATTGTTGAGATAGTCACCGGCGCGGAGTTCTATAACCTCAAGGTCAAGTACGAGCCCTCCTCTATGCATCACGTGATTCCGGCCCGTCTGGAGGCCGGCGTCTACGCTCACGCCCAGGAGCTTGCCATTCGTGCGCACCGCGCACTTCACTGCCTGGGTGCCTCGCGCAGTGACTTTATTGTGCGAGAGGATGGCACGCCGGTAATTCTCGAGACAAACACCATCCCCGGCATGACCGAGAACAGCCTCCTGCCCGACTCCGCCCGTCATGGCGGAATCGAGTTCCCGGAGCTCTGCAAGATGTTCGTGGAGTATGCGCTCGAGGCCCACGGGAAGTCGGAGGCATAGCCATGGCCCTTGCCAGTGCTGGCGGGCGAGAAGAGAACAAGGAACGAGCTGCAGCCGCCCTCGAGCGGCTGCTTCTTCCTGGAACGCCCGAGGACATACGCGCAAACTACCTCAGCCTTGCCGAACGTGCGCGAACCCATGAATTTGACCTGCTCGAAGAGGATATCGTGGTGCTCGACACCGAAACCACGGGCCTCTCGTTCAAGGACTGCGAGCTTATAGAGATTTCTGCCGCGCGACTGTCCGGCCGCGAGGCAGTCGATCGCTTCGAGACCTTCGTAGACCCCGGTAGGCCCATCCCGCCAGAGATCCAGCGGCTCACGGGCATACGAGACATCGACGTTGCGGGAGCGCCTAGCCCCGTCGAGGCCGTGAGGGCACTGGCGGACTTTGTGGGTGGTTCCCCTGTGCTGGCGCACAATGCAACCTTCGACCGCACGTTCATCGAGAGCGTCCGCGGAGGTTCCGAGGTATCTGACACCTGGATTGACACACTTGCGCTCTCACGCATCGCCCTCCCGCGCCTCTCGTCTCACCGGCTTTCGGACATGGCGGAGGCCTTTGGGTGCGACTCGGTAACGCACCGCGCGGGAGACGACGTGGACGCCCTCTGCGGCATGTGGCGCATCATCCTGCTTGGCCTCTCTGATTTGCCGGCAGGTCTCTTGGACAGGCTCTCGGAGATGCATCCCGAGGTAGAGTGGCCATTCAGGCCCGTTATCGCACACCTTGCGGGAAAGAGGGGCCCAGAGCCCTTCTCGCTCAAGGCGCTGCGCCATGGCCTGGTATCTCGTGCGGAAGCGCATCCCCGCGCGGATGCGGCAGAGAGCGATGAGTCGCTTGTGGCGCCTGCGCCGGAGACGATTCGTGACGAATTTGCGCCAGGTGGCGTTGTTGGGCGTATGTACGAAAACTACGAGACGCGCCCAGAACAAGTCTCGATGGCGCTCGAGGTACGCGATGCCCTTGCGACTTCGACCCACCGCACGATAGAGGCGGGCACGGGCGTTGGAAAGTCGATTGCCTACCTGCTGCCCGAGGTCCTTTTTGCTCAGCGCAATAACGTGACCGTGGGCATTGCCACCAAGACCAACGCCCTTACCGACCAGCTCGTCTCGCACGAGCTTCCGGCTCTTGCGCGCGCGCTGCCCAAGGGGCTCACCTTCCACAGCCTCAAGGGCTATGAGCACTACCCGTGCCTGCATAGGCTGGACCGCGCTGCTGTTGAGGATCTACCTCTGGAGCTTGCCCGCAACGACGGCCGCTCGGATAACGCTATTGCCGGAGACATGCTTACCGCCATCGCCGTGACATATGCGTACTCCTGCCAGTCGCCTGACGGCGACCTTGACGCGCTTGGCATTCGCTGGCGGTACGTGCCCCGGCAGATGCTTACCACCACGCCAAACGAGTGTCTTCGCACCCGTTGCCCGTACTTTCCCAACGAGTGCCTGGTTCATGGCGCGCGTCGCCGAGCTGCCAGCGGCGACGTGGTGGTGACCAACCACTCGTTGCTGCTGCGTAACGTTGCGGCCGAGGGAAAGATCTTGCCGCCCATCCGTCATTGGGTGATCGACGAGGCTCACTCCTTCGAGGGCGAGGCGCGGCGCCAGTGGGCGCATGAGGTCTCCGGTGACGCAGCCCGCGCCGCGTTCGAGCTGCTCGGAGGCACAAAGAGCGGAGCTTTGCACACGGTCATGACGTCCGTCTCAGCATCTAAGCTCGAGGGGGCAACGCTTGTGCAGGGGCTGCTCACCAAGGCGGCTGCGTCTGTCTCGCGCGCGTCCGTGTCCACGGCAGACCTGTTCATGGCAGTGCACGAGCTTGGGTCGCTTGCCAGGGGCGACGGTGGCTACGACATGGTGACGCTCTGGATTGACGAGAAAGTCCGCGAGACGTCGCAGTGGGGTGCTGTTGCCGAGGCTGGCTCTGCCGCCGTGGCACACCTCGACGAGGCGGCAAAGCATCTGGGCGAGGCGGAGGAGAAGCTTGCCGAGGTGGCACCCCAGCTTGGCGCGGACCTTACAGAGTCCGGACGCTTTGTCTCAGAGCTTCTTGAGAGCCTTCGCCTCATCTTGGGCGGAGAGGATCAGACATACGTGTACTCCGCGGAGCTATACCGCTCCAAGCGACGCATTGGCGCCGAGAAGCTTTTGGCCGAGAAGCTCGATGTGGGCGCTGGCCTCGCCCAGAACTGGCTCCCCGAGATGAAGAGCGTGGTGTTTACATCGGCGACCATGGCGGTAAAGGACGACTTCTCGCACTTTGACCACGCGGTGGGTCTCGACCGCCTGCCCGCCTCCATGCACAAAGATGTTCATCTTGATTCAAGTTTTGATTACGACAAGAGTATGTCGGTCATTGTGACCAAGGATATGCCGGCGCCAAACGATGCAAACTACCTCGATGCTCTTGTTGAGCTGCTGTACAACGTGCATCGCTCCATGGACGGTTCGGTGCTCACGTTGTTCACCAACAGGCGCGACATGGAGCGTGTGTACGCCGCACTTGAGCCCCGTCTCACTAAGGAAGGGCTTGCGCTGGTATGTCAGGAGAGAGGCTCATCTCCGCGCCGCCTGCGACAGCAGTTCTTGGCCGAGAAGCGCACATCGCTGCTGGCGCTGCGGTCCTTCTGGGAGGGATTTGACGCAACGGGTGACACGCTGAGGTGCGTGGTTATTCCCAAGCTGCCGTTTGCAAGCCCCAACGACCCCATCGTGCGCGAGCGCGACTTGCGTGAGGACCGTGCGTGGTGGCGCTATTCGCTGCCCGAGGCGGTCATCTCGGTGAAGCAGGCCGCAGGGCGGCTCATTCGCACGTCGAGCGATAGAGGGGTGCTGGTGCTCGCGGACTCGCGTGTGGTGCAGAAGCGCTACGGCCGTTCGTTCACGGGATCGCTGCCATCAAAGAGCGTGACCACGCTTGAGACCGAGAACGTAGGACGCTACATAGAGATGTGGCGCTCGACGCACGAACGATAGACGCGAAGGTTAGCGAGAGCCCAGCTTGCGGTGGGCATAGGCGATGGCGAGGGAGTTGACCTCGCCATCGTTTGTGTGTGCGGTGCCCCCGCAGGCGGCTATGCGTCGCGGTAGCCACTCGCCGCCGTAGTAGGGAATGTGCGCACGGACAACGGAACCGTCGTCACGGTCCACATGCAGCCCCGGCCAGGCGAGAAGTTCAAGGTAGTGCCTGTCATGGAACTCGATGCGAACCACACGTGCAACGGTTGTCCGCGCTGCCTCCGGTGGCAGCTGCTCCGCTGGGGCAATGTGCACGTTCGTCATGCGGTCGAGGCGAAAAACGCGTGTGCCTTGCCTCGAGGGGTCGTAGGCATCGAGGTACCACGATCCGTCAGCGTTGCGTAGTCCACGCGGGTCCACGTGCCGCTGCTGCGGGGTCTTGTCGGCTATCCCCTGGTACGAGAAGTCAAGCATGCCAAGCTGGGCTATGGCCTTCGAGCACTGGAGCAGGACTTCTGCTGTGTGGGAGCTGCCCTCCGGTGGAGTGACCTTGGCGGTCTTTGTGGTTTCCGGCTCGCCGGGGCGCTGCGAAGAGAGTGATGCCGCGATCTTCTGACGAAGCGGGGCGTTTGTGGGGATTCCCATCTGATTGAGGGCCGCTTCAACTGCGACGGTCTCCGAGGTGGTGAGGCGGAGTCTTCTCGCGTGGTTGCCGGACCCTCCCTCAAGGGTGAGACGCCCGCTGTTCTCTTCTTCAGAGAGTGGCAGCACCGCAGCGCCTTCGCCACCAGCGGCAAGGATGAGGTCCATGCGATGACGCGCGTCCTGCTCGCTTATGCCCAGACGGCCGGCGATGGTTGTCACGTCGAGGCTGTCCCCAGTGTGATCGAGTGACGAGATTATGGCGACGAGCTCTCGGGCCTCCTGCATTCCGCCTTTGCGCCCCGCCCCCTGTCTACGGTTAGCCATATGCGACAACCCCCTCTAGCTGGGAACGCCACGCTGCGACGAGTTCTTGAGGCGAGACGGGCACAACGTCCTCTGCTATTGCCCATGACGCGGCATCTTCGATGTTGCTTATATCGACTCGCCATAGAAGGGAGACGGACGAGTGCTCCTCGTCTGAGGGTGACTCGGCATGGGAGGTGGCCCCTGGCTCGAGGAACGTGCCCTTCCCCTGGGTTGCCTGAGAAAACTCCCGCATTGCCTGGGCCGGAACGGCAAACACGCCCTCGCATAGGACCGGACCAAGCTGAAACGGCAGCTTCCTCCAGTCACGAACGTCGAAATCCTCTGGAACACAGAAGGAGGTGCCCGCGACCTTTGACACCCGCTTCACGCGGTCGATGCGATACGTGTGCGTGGAGCCCTCGACTGTCGCGCCGTTCTCGTCGACGGTTGGCGCAACCATATAGAGGTGGCCGCGCAGGCCAAAGAAGCCATAGGGGGCCACCTGACGCTGGATCGATGTCCCATCGGCGCGCTCGTAGTCCATGCGTGCGACCTGACCGGAAAGGTTGCACTCCTGAAGGGTCGTAAGCTGTCGACTGGGCACTCTCTCTTCGGCTGGCAGGGTGACCGACGTGGGGTTGTCAAATGCGTCGTCGACCTTCGAGAGCGCGATGCGAAGCTCGGCACCATAGGGGAAATCGGGATCGTCGACGAGCGGGAGACATGCAACATCGAGGGCCATAGCGTCCTCATCCGAGAGCTCGGTACTCTCGACGAAGGATGCGCTGTCAACGCGCCAGAGCGTCTCCGGACCATCGACACGGCTCACCATGATGCCGCATTCGGCAAGCGCTGCCCTGTCACGGCGGAAGGCGGTGCGATATGAGTCCGCCTTGGTGAGGTCCGGATAGAAGGAGCGCCAGATGGCCTTGTCGCTTACGGTGTCCGAGCTCATGAAGGAGAGCGCGAGGGCAGCGATTCTCGTTGCTTGCTCATCGTCCTTCGAAAAACCCGAGTAGCCTTCTGTTGTGTCCAACCCGGTCCTCCCCGTTTTGCCACGGTGGCCCGCGCACCTTAGCGGCATCCGCCGCCAGAGCTATTGTGGCCTCCGTCTCATCAGGTTTAGACAATAGTCGAAAGGACGGAGTCCGACGAGCCCGCCATAAAGAGAAACAGGCAAGATGCCCGCGCCACAACAATCGGTTGGGCATGTGGTTTCGCTGTGGGGGAAATGCCGTGCAGAAGACCGTCCAGGGGGTGCTGGGGTGATATCGCCGCCCCTCAAGACGTATACTCAATACCGTATATGCGCATTCTCGCGACCTAGACGGCTGCGTGACCAGCGGAGGACGTACAGCATGGCCATGACACATGATTATTTGGACTACCTGGAGGACCAGGTTGGCATCTCCCCGGCAAACAGCCAGGAGGAGCTCCAGGCAGCCCAGACTATTGCAGACCTTATGAAGCAGCATGACGTCGACGTTAACCTCGAGGAGTTTGACGCTCCCGGTCTTGCTCGCTTTGTGCGGTGCGTCCTTCTCGTGCTCATGTTCCTTGGGATTATCCTTGCGGGCACGGGCATCTCGGGCTTGGGCGTTGTCTTGGCATTGGTGCCTGGTGTCGTCCTTGTTCTTGACACCCTTGGCATTGGCGGGGGGTTCCTCTCTAAGCTCGGGCCCATGGCACGCAGCCAGAACGTTGTTGCCGTTCACCATGCCACAGGAGAGCTTGTTGCCAAGGGCAACAGGCCCATCGTCGTGGTTGCGCACTACGATTCCCCGCATGAGAGCTTCCTGTATGGAAGCCCGCTCTCTAGCTATATCCCCATGCTCCGCGGTGCAGTCAAGTGGCTTGTCCCTGCAGTTGCGCTCTGCGCACTGCTTCAGGTCTTCTCCTTCCTGCCTGCGCCTCTTCGCTCTCTTTTTTGGGTTGCGGGCATTCTGCTTGCCATCCCCCTTGCAGCGCTTGGCGCTGACGGAATCTATCAGAAGTTCTCTGCTTGCTCGCTTGGATCCAATGACAACAAGTCCTCGGTCGCCGCGCTTCTCGGCATCCTTGACAATGTGAGGCCCTCGGGCGAGAAGCCCGTTTCCAGCCGCTCCCTCGAGCGAGAGCAGCAGGAGAAGGAGGCTGCCCGCGCGGCCGCTGCCCAGGCAGCACAGGCCGCCGAGGCCCCGGCCCCCGTTGAGGAGCCTGCCCTTGAGCCTGCCACCAAGCCCGAGGAGGTAGTTGGCGTACGTCACGGCAAGGACGTGATTGCCGCGCTGGGCATCCTCCCTGCCGACTGTGATATTGAGTACGTAGAATCCTCTAAGGACATGAGGTCTTCCTCTATTGACGCTGACGAGACAAGCGAGCTGCCTGGCAGCCCTGTCCGCGCTGGCTCTCGCATCGATGCTCTGACGCAGACCGACGCAGTGGACTCTACCGAGAGCCTCCCACGGCCCGTCATTGCTCGCACGAGCGACGCAAGCACCGAGCCCGCTGTTGGCCCTGCGGACAAGGTAGATTCCACGGTGGCCGCGCCCGTTACGCCCAGTGCCCCTGCCGAGACGGCTGCGCCCGCTGCTCCCGAGAAGACTCACTTCTTTGATCGCAAGAAGCTTGCGAGCATGTTTGACCGCTTTGAGAGCCGAGGCGTTGGCGAGAAGGATGACTCTGGCCTTACGGCCACTCCGGATGACGACCTTGGGTCCACACGTCCCACGGCTCCAACTCCGCGCAAGCGTCCCGAGAAGCCCGATGATCCCAACTGGGGCAAGTCGAGCTTCAAGCCCCAGGTCTCCGACGTCGCGCGTCGTGCTGCGCTGTTTGACCTTCCCGATCCATCCGAGCTGTCCGACCCCCTTGCGTCGGACCCTGATGCCACCCAGCTTGCGCCCGCGCGCCCCACTGCAACTCCTGCACGGAGGAGCATGGGAAGCCTGCTGAGCGATGCAGACAGCAGGAATGCCCAGCGCATTCGTAGCGGAGTGGCCGATTCCAACGTGCCCGTTATCACGCCAGGCTCCACCGCAGCGGCGCCGGCACAGCCTGCTTCCAACGCGGCACAGGATGGCCTGGACGTTATTAGCGCAGATGACCTCGGTATGCAGGAAGAAGTGCCTGAGCGGCCTGTCGAGAAGCACCACTTTAGCCTCTTTGGCCACGGCAAAGGCAGCGGTGGCCGATCCCACGGCCAGGGCACTCGCGACAGCTGGCTTAGCGATGACCCCGAGAACTGGGACGAGAGCTCCGACTCTGATCCCTGGAAGGGCGGCGCCACTACGAGAAGCGGCCTTCGCCTGGTAGATGACGAGCCGTCCGAGACCCAAGAGCCTTCTGGCGCCGCCGTGCAGGCAGACGTCGAGTCTCTTTCCAATGACTCTGCCACTAGCACCGATGCCGAAGGATCCTCCGTTGCTGCTGACAAGGCTGAGACCGATGGGGCTCCTACCGAAGAAGACCTTCGGGCTGCCGTGCTCCACATGGGTGATGATGAGCTGGTCTGCCACGACATCTGGTTTGTCGCCCTTGGCGCTTCCGATCTTGACCATGCTGGCATGCACTCCTTCCTGTCAGAGCATCGATCCGCCATTCGCGGCGCGTTCCTCGTGAACCTTGACTGCATTGGCGCGGGAGACCTCTCTCTTCTGACCCGTGAGGGCTTCGAGCCCACTCGCCGTGCTGACAGGAGGCTCCTCAGGCTTCTTACGGGCACGGCGTCAGACCTCCATGTGGACCTCAAGACCCGGAACTTCGACTGGGCGGACACCGACGCTTCCGTAGCTATGCGCACTTCCGTCCGTGCCGTGACGATTATGGGTATGGGCGACAACGGCCTGCCGGCACTCTCCCGCACCGAGCAAGATGGGCCCGATAACGTTGACGGCGACCAGGCCGCCTCTGTGGCGGAGCTGGTCACGGAGATGATTCGTCGCTCCTAGCCACGAGACAGCGTTTCACGTGGAACGTGTGAGTCCGAGGGGGTCGGCCTTTGCCGGCCCCCTTTGTCTACCTCATGGCGCCACCGGGCGCGAAGGATTGGCTGCTATCCCTTTCTCCGTCGCCAAAGAGCGAGGATGACTCCTGCACAGCCAAGAGCCGCGCAGACTCCCATTGCGACCAGTGGCGTTTGGTCCCCGGTTTGGGGTATGCCGCCTACCTCGTGCCGCGCGTTGGGATTCTCTTCCTTCGACTCGTTCTCTGGCTTGTCTGGTGGAACGTCCTCGCGATAGTCGACGGTCTGGCTTGCCGCCCCAAGGTCTTTGTGAGAAGCAACCTCATTGCCATCGCGATAGAGGGTCTCGAAGACGACCGCCTTCCTATCTTCAATGGACGAGCCGTCAACCTCAAACGGCATGGCAACAGTATCGTCTGCCTCTATGGGAACGAACTGTTGCGTCACCTCGACGGGGTTGCCGCTGGCATCGAGGATGGGCTCGCCACTCTCCGCATCCATGAGCGCGCCTTTTAGCTCGTAGGCTGTGCCGGGGATGAGTCCCTCAAAGGCAACAACGTCTACGATGCCGGTTGTTTCCTGGGCCATACCCTCGTGCCTGCCAGTCTTCTCGTCTGTTGCCGTTGTTTGCACTGAAGGCGAGGGTTCCTCGTGGTTGTCAATGGTGCCCAGGTCGAGCACCGCGTTGTGCCGCGACTGAGGGAACTCGGTGGTGAGTTCGAAGGATACGAGCTCATGGCCGCGGTTGGCGTCGCAGCGCAGCTCCCGAACCTCGTAGCGGTCGTACGAGAGTGCGGCAAGGCCCGCGATGGCCTTCTCGTTGGCGCCAGTGGAGCCACCAAACCATATGCCGCTCCGTGCATCAAGCTTGGAGGAGTCGACCGAAAGCTCCGAGGAATCCGCGTTTTTCTCGTCAAGTGCCGCGTCGTTTGCGTTTGTGCGCTGCTCAGGAGCGTATACGGACGAGTCAAAGATGCCGTTCTCGTCCGTCACCGCAACGTGTCGCTCTCCCGTGGTGAGGCTGGTGATGAGAAAAGCGACGTTGGCCATGGGCTTCTGGGAGTTTTCGTCTCGCTTTACGAGCCGGATGTCCGTACGCACGACCTGGTCGTGCGCGGCATTTTCGGGCTCGGTGAGGTCTATGACCTTGCCGTCTTCCTCCACGTGGAATGTGCTTGACCAGAGCCTCGCTTCGCTGTCCAAGAGATACCCTCTCGGCGCGGTGGTCTCGCGAACGGTATAGGTGCCAAACGGAAGGTCATTTGCGCTGGTAGATACTGTGCCAGTCTCGTCCGTTATCAGCGTGAGGACAACCTCGCCGGGGTTGATCGTTGCGCCGTCGACAAGAACCGGGTGCGTGGAGCTGTTGGTCACCGTGAACGTGGCTCCCGCCAGCGAGGCGGAGCCGAGAGGGACATTGCCAAGGGTCTCGCGGTCAACCTTACCAACACGTACGCCCCCACGTATCACCTGGTCGTCGACGGGGCTCTGGGCTGCAACCAGCTTGCCGTCCTCGGAGATGTCCGCCTCCGCCTTCCATTCCTCGTTGAGCAGATATCCTTCCGGTGGGATGACCTCTCGAACTGAGTAGTGGCCATATGGCAGCTGGTTGGCTGCCGTGGTTGCGTGGCCCTGGGCGTCTGTCACCAGGTCGATACCCGTGATTGCCTCTCCGGGGGCATAGGTCACCCCTGCGACAACTACGGGACGCTTGGACTCGTTGGTAATCTGGAAGTGCGCCCCCTCGAGAGAGGCGTCTCCCTGGGGATTAGACGTTGCAAGCTCGTGATCAATCTTGTCGAGACTGAGCCCACCCGAGATAGGTGTGTCCGGCAGTTCAACAACTTCCTCGCTTTCCTCATGCAGCACAAGCGTCTTGGTCCAAGCCTCGTTGAGGAGGTAGCCCTCGGGAGCCTTGGTCTCCCGCAAGGTGTAGGTGCCGTAGGGAAGCTGGATGACGGGGAACTGTCCCTCGACGTTGGCCGTGAGGGTGCACACCACCTCGCCTGGCGAGAACACCTGACTGTTGTAGACCACATCCCCCTCGGACGCATTGGTTATGCTCACCTCGGTCCCTTCAAAGGTGGCGTCTCCCTGCGGACCGTCCGAACCCAGATCGATGTCCACCTTCACGACAGGTGGCATGTGAGGCCTCTCGACAGTCTCGTCTACGGTGCCTACGTCTGCCGACGCCTGCGAGCCGGTGACGGTGGCTATGCCCACCCAGTCCGAGTTGAGCTCGTAACCCTCGGGCGCTTGAACCTCGCGCAGCTCGTACGTGCCATAGGGAAGCACGCTCTCGCTTGTTGCCGCTCCTGTGGCATCCGTTACCAACTCGAAGCCAGCAATGACCTCCCCAACGGCATAGGTGACGCCGTTCACGCTCACGGCGCGATCGGAGACGTTGCGCACCTGGAATCGCGCTCCTGCCAACGTAGCGTCTCCCTGGGCCACGCCCTCCTTGAGCTGATGGTCAATTTTACCCACGTGAATCGAGCCGAGGATCACGTCGTCACCAATGCCGCGGCCTTGTACGTCCTTCACGGCGCTGGTGTTGTTCCAGCCGTCGAGTGCTTTCCAGACGGCGGTGCCGTTCTCGAGCGTGACGGTTGCTACGTGCGTTGACGAGTCCGTGAGCGCGTAGCCCTCGGGTGCCTTGGTCTCCGTGATAGCGTACGTGCCCAAGGGAAAGACCGTCTCGCCATTCGAGTTAACAAAGAGCTCATCGCCGGAGACAAGCTGGGAGCTACTGTATGTTGCCACGCCTGACTCGTCGGTCGCAAAGACCCAGGTACGAAGAGGAGTGCCCGAAGTGTTGCCAGTGGTGTCCCCGTAGTAGGCGACGGTGAACTGTGCGCCTGCCAGCGAGCCGTTTCCCTGTGCCGTACCACCGGTTGTGGCGTCGAGCTTCTGCACAAGAGCGCCGCCGGGCGCGCAGGCGGGCGTCTCCTCAACGGGCGAGCCCTTGACCTGCGACGTTGCGCCTGCACTGACGGAAACGGGGTAGATTTCCTCGTCGAGCAGATAGCCCTTTGAGGGATAGATCTCGCGGACGTAGTAGTCTCCCGTTGGGATGTCTGCAAAGGAGGCATGGCCGTTCTCGTCCGTTGTTGCAGACTGCACCAGCTGCGTGCACCCTGCGTCCGAGTAGAGACCGTAGCGGGCACCCAGGAGGGAATAGCTGCCGTTGCCCTGCGTGACGGCCTTGTTTGCCGACTGCTTCACCAGCTCCACCTGGCCGTTTGCAGGCCCCATGGGAAAGAGGACCCAACAGGACGGAAAGCACTTTGGCGTGATGGAAGAGATTTGGTTGCCGTCGATGAGCATGTCTCCAGAGCCTATCCCGTTCGAGCGGTGCGCGGAGTGCCAGAAGAGGTCCTCGTTGGGAGAGCTGCCCCAGAAGAATCCCACGTGGTCATCAGCGGTGTTTCCGTAGGCGTCCGCTCCAGCGCGAAGCACCGAGGAGTACGGAACGGCGCAGATGATGTCGCCCTTCTGAAGCAACCCCGACGCTAGCAGCTCCTCCTTCGAGTCAAACGTGTACGAGATGACGTCGTTGTTCCTGCAGACGGCAAACCAGTTGAGGAGCGAGGCCCAGTTTCCCCGGTGACCATCCGTGTTCACGAAGGTCTGATAGGGCGTGCCACCAACCTTGTTGAGGACATAGGAGACAAACCCGTTGCACTGCATCCCGGGTGAATAGCCGCCGGAGTCTCCGTTTGGACGCGGCAGGTTGCCCGTGTCGTTGACGCCCTTGTAGGGAGTTCCCAGGTAGTAGCTGTCATGCTCGTGTGCGGCGAGCTCGTTTACCACTTGCTGCCGAGTGACGCCGACAAGATCGCTGATGTACCTACTCCCGTCGGGGTTGTGCAGGTAGCCAATGTTCACGTTGCCTGATGCCGGCGATTGTGCCAGCGCAACCCCGTCCAACGTGAGGCCATCACACAGAATTTGCTCGGCGGCAAGCATCACGGCAAGCGCGATGGCCAGAACTCCCCGCCATATTGACCGTCTCCCCGCATGACCTGGACCAACGTGAGGTCCACCCCGCAGCTTGTCTCCGCCAATAAGACGCGAGCGTGGGGCGTCCCTCCTTGCGTGGGCGCGCCGTTCTCCCTTCTCGATTTCTCGTGTCTGTTCTTGTCTCATGCGTCCTCCTTTGCGTGTCGATGGACCCAATCAGGGACGCCAAGGCTACTGGGAGGTACTTGCACGAGACTGATGCCGCGCTTGCATGCGGCTGTTCCGCAGCCGGCACGAATCTGACGCGCACCACTTCTAAGCTGGGAGAGCGCAATTGCCGCAGGAGGGGTTCGGTTTCCCAAAACTCGTGGCGAGAATTTTTACCGAGCCAGAGATGATGGGTATATCAACAACGCATACGTTGTGACCCATATCTCTAGAGAGGATTCACCATGGATAAGGCTCTGCTTGACTACACCGCCGCTAAGGTCGATGAGATGCTTGCTGCCCCGTCAGCCTCGGCAGAAACCAAGAACACCGCTCAGGCCTGGAAGGACGCTATCGCTAAGGGCGATGACGCAGACGCCGCCACAAACGCCCTGCTTGACACCATAAGTGCTCACCAGACCACAATCGATGACCTTATCGGCTTTGCAGGCTCTGATGCTGGCAAACAGGTCTTTGGCGAGGAGGGCGCGGCAAAGATGCTCGCGCACTCCCAGGAGCGCAAGAAGGCCGGCGCCAAGTTTTGCGACTGCGCAGCCTGTAGGCCCTGCCATGAGCTACTGCACAAGTTTGGTCGCGAAGAGGCGGACGTCTATCTGTAAGCCTCTGCGCGCGGCGGCTCAACGGCGTTCACAGCGTGCCCAAACGGCCAACTTGTGGAGTGCGACCACCCCGGGCACGCGCTGTGATAGAATCTCCACGCATGCGGGCATCGCCAAGTGGTAAGGCAATGGCTTCCCAAGCCATCATCCGCGGGTTCGAATCCCGTTGCCCGCTCCAGAATACGCCGGGCCCCCCTCGGGGGCCCTTTTTGTGGGTACTAACCCATATGAGAGCAGGCGCCCTGGCATGGGCGCACCCGTACCACATGCGAAGGGAATCACTATGACTGCCATCCCCATGACGGACGAAGAATGCCGCCTGGCAACCGAGGCCATATCAGAGCAGCTTGACCGTTACGCAAACCTGCTGGTAAAGAAGGGCGTGGCGCTCCACCCCGAGCAGGAGCTTGTGCTTTCTGCTCCCGTCGAGCGCGCCGACTTCGCACGTAGGATCGTTCGCGCGGCGTATCGCGTTGGCGCGGGCCACGTGACGGTCATCTGGCATGATGACCAGGTCACTCGCCTGACCTACGAGAACGTTCCTACCTCCTGGTTCGAAACGGTCCCGTCCTGGCAGCGCGAGCAGCTCAACTCCTTGGCGGAGGGCGGCGCGGCGTTTCTCTTCCTCGAGGGGTCTGACCCGTCATCGCTGAAGGGCATCGATCCCGCCAAGCCCGCCACGGCATCGCGCGCTCGCAACGAGCAGTGCAAGTCGTTCAGGGATGGAATGGATTTTGGGCACAACGCATGGTGCATCGCTGGCGTTCCCGTTCAGGCATGGGCCCGCGAGGTCTTTCCCGAGCTCTCCCCGGCCGAGGCAGTCTACCGCCTGTGGATTGCCATCCTCGAGACCTCGCGTGCCGAGGGGGACGATCCCGAGAGCGCCTGGGAGACGCATAACGCCACGTTTGAGCAGACCAAGCGCATGCTCAACCGCAAGCACTACTCTGCGTTGCGCTATGCATCCTCGAACGGCACGAACCTTACGGTTGGCCTCACGGAGGGCCACATCTGGGAGGGTGGAGCCGGTCGACTCCAGGATGGAACGGTCTTCTTCCCCAACATCCCTACCGAGGAGGTCTTTACCTCACCGGATCGTATGCGCGTTGACGGCATTGTGTACTCCGCGCTGCCGCTGGTTCACAATGGGCAGACCGTGCGCGACTTCTGGCTGCGCTTCGAGGGTGGTGCCGTGGTGGACTATGGTGCCAAGTCGGGCAAGGACGTTCTACAGCACATTCTCGAGACGGACGAGAATGCCGTTCGCCTTGGTGAGGTGGCTCTCGTCTCCAAGAACACGCCCATCCGCCAGAGTGGAATCCTCTTCTACGACACCCTGTATGACGAGAACGCCAGCTGCCACCTTGCGCTTGGCATGGGCTTCCCCGAGTGCGTGAAGGGTGGTCTCTCGATGGACAAGGACCAGCTCATGGCTGCCG
>CAJMLD010000001.1 GCA_905214175.1 uncultured bacterium | reverse complement strand
TGTTGACTGTGAGGCTAGGGGGTTGCATGTTCTGTCCTCAGTGTGGAAAGAAGCTTGCCGGTACCGAGAAGTTCTGCCCCAACTGCGGCTTTGACCTCTCGGTGTCTGCCAGAGACGCCGTTGCCACAAATTCGACTCATGCGGGACAGACGCCGCAGGGAGACGCTATGTCCTCGATGCGCCTACAGGCCAACAAGGCAGTGACCCCTGCCGAGCTTGTCACGCTTACGGCGGCACTCCTCATGGGCATCGCCGCGTTCCTGCCGTTTCTCGTTGTCTCTGGAATGAGCTACGACTACTCCGTAGCCCTGACGGACGCCCCCGACGGCGCGGTTCTCGTCCTGCTCGCCATTGTCACCGCCGTCCTGCCTATGCTGCGGCGCCGTACGGCATCGCTCGTTCTTTCCTCGATTACCACGGCATTTGCGCTCTTCGAGATCTGCACGGTGGGCCTTATGCTGCTTGGCTCTACGTCCACGGCGTACTATGTCACCTTGGGCGCGGGCTTCTGCTTGCTGATTCTCGGCATTGTTATGGGTGTGTTTTCGATCGTTCTTCTCGCCCGCGACATTGTTCACGAGAAGCGCGAACACCAGGGTGTCATGGGCTCGTTTATCCCTGCCAACGGAGGCGTTCCCCGTCAGTTGTAAGACGAGAAATCCCAGCGCTCGCCCATGGATACGCCCGATGGCGCGGAATGTGAAACCCCAGCTCCTGGGGCCAAAAAAATCTGCGAAGACATTGTGAATACCCGGTCCTGCGTGTAAACTAGACAGGCTGCACGAAGGGGAGAGTTGTGTCTCGCCTCCAAGTGCCGCTTCTACAGGACGTGGTCCGCTGGGGAGGGCAGAGGAGCTGCCCAATCGTCCCATGACCACCGAGGGTAAGGAATGAGCATGGTCAGCACGATCCTTGGCCGCAAGCTCGGAATGACGCAGGTGTGGGATGAGGACGACAACGTTGTCCCCGTCACCGTCATCCAGGCTGGCCCCTGCACCGTCTCGCAGGTGAAGACGAAGGCGACTGACGGCTATGACGCCGTCCAGATCGGCTTCGGAGACATCAAGTCCAAGCACGTCAACAAGCCCATGGCTGGTCACTTTGCCGCCCACGGCGTTGAGCCCATGCGCTACCTGCGCGAGGTTCGCGTCGAGAACGGCGAGGAGCACCACACCGGCGACGTTGTGACCGTCGCTGATTTTGCCGACGTCAAGTCCGTCGACGTCATTGGTACCTCCAAGGGCAAGGGCTTCCAGGGCACCGTTAAGCGCTGGAACTTCTCCCGCGGCCCCATGACCCACGGCTGCCGCAACCAGCGTAAGCCTGGCTCCATTGGCCAGTGCGCCTACCCCGCCCGCGTCCGCAAGGGCCTGCACATGTACGGCCACATGGGCGACGAGCGCGTTACCGTCAAGAACCTCAAGCTCGTCCGCGTCGATGCCGAGCAGAACCTCATGCTCATCAAGGGCGCCGTGCCCGGTGGCAAGAACGCCCTGGTCCAGGTCCGCATGGCCTAGGGGCCCACGCGAGTAGGCACACACTTAGGCTAACAAGGAGGACTCATGTCCAAGTACGACATCAAGAACGTCGAGGGGCAGGCGGCCGGCCAGGCCGACCTCTCCGACGACGTCTTCGGCATCGAGCCGAACATCCCGGTCATCCATCAGGTCGTGGTCTGCCAGGACGCCTGCCTGCGTCAGGGCACCCACTCCACCAAGAACCGTCACGAGGTCTCCGGCGGCGGCCGCAAGCCTTGGCGCCAGAAGGGCACCGCTCGTGCCCGCCAGGGCTCCATCCGTGCTGCCCAGTGGACCGGCGGCGGCGTTGTCTTTGGCCCCACCCCGCGCGATCACTCCAAGCGCATCAACAAGAAGATGGTCAAGCTCGCTATGAGGTCCGTGCTTTCCGGCAAGGTTGCCGATTCCGAGCTCGTCCTCGTTGATGCCCTCTCCTTCGAGAAGCCCTCGACCAAGCAGGCCAAGGCCGTTCTCGATGCCCTCGGCGTCTCGGGCAAGCGCGTCACCGTGGTCATCCCCGACGACGACGTCAACAGCTACCTCTCCTTCCGCAACCTGGAGAAGGTCAACTGCATTGCCGTCTCCGAGGCCAACGCCCGCAACCTCATCGACAACGGTGCTCTCGTCATGACCACCGACATCGCGAAGCAGCTCGAGGAGGTGCTTGCATAATGCAGTCCGTCTACGACGTCATCATCCGCCCCGTGGTCTCCGAGCGTTCTTACGACCTCATGGAGCAGGGCAAGTACACCTTCGAGGTTGCCAAGAAGGCTCCCAAGGAGGAGATTGCCGAGGCCGTTGAGAAGCTCTTCAACGTCCACGTGGTCAAGGTCAACACCATCAACGTGCGCGGCAAGGCCAAGCGCGTTCGCTACCAGGTTGGTATGACCCGCAGCTGGAAGAAGGCCATCGTGACGCTCGCCCCCGGTGAGCAGATCGAGATCTTCGCTACCCAGCAGCAGGCCGACGCCGAGTAGCAACTCTGCCCGGCCCCTTATGGGGTCCGGGCTCTTATGCCGCGCATGATGGATACGCGCGGTACCGTGGTAATCCGGTGTCACCCCGCCAATCCCTGAGCAGGGTGGCCAACGGAAATAGAAGGGAAAGAAGTAATGGCAGTTAAGCACCTCAAGCCTACGAGCGCAGGTAGGCGCTTCCAGACGGTCTCGGACTTCTCCGAGATTACCGCCTCCAAGCCCGAGAAGTCGCTCATTGAGCCGCTGCGCAAGAAGGGTGGCCGCAACAACAACGGCCGCGTCACCGTCCGTCACCAGGGCGGCGGCAACAAGCGCATGTATCGTCGCATCGACTTCAAGCGTCTGAAGGACGACGTGCCGGCCAAGGTCGCGACCATCGAGTACGACCCCAACCGCTCCGCTCGCATTGCGCTTCTCCACTACGTTGATGGCGCCAAGGCCTATATCCTCGCTCCCGAGGGCCTCAAGGTCGGCGACACCGTCATCTCCGGCAAGACCGGCGTGGACATCAAGCCCGGCAACTGCATGCCGCTCTCCGAGATCCCCGTTGGTACGCTTGTCCACAACGTGGAGTTCCAGCCTGGCAAGGGCGCGGCCATGGCCCGTTCCGCCGGCACCTCTGTCCAGCTCATGGGTAAGGACAACGGCTACGCAATCCTGCGTCTCCCGTCCTCCGAGCTGCGCCGCGTGCTCCTCACCTGCCGCGCCACCATCGGCGAGGTCGGCAACGCCGAGCACTCCAACATCGTCATCGGCAAGGCTGGTCGTCACCGTTGGGCAGGCGTCCGTCCCACCGTTCGTGGTACGGTCATGAACCCTGTCGACCACCCGCACGGCGGCGGCGAGGGCAAGAACCACACCTCTGGCCGTCCTTCCGTGACGCCTTGGGGCAAGCCCACCAAGGGTTACAAGACGCGCGACCCGAAGAAGGCCTCCAACAGGCTCATCATCCGTCGTCGCAAGTCCAAGTAGCAGTACACGAGTAGTAGGAGAAAGAAAGCATGAGCAGAAGTCTCAAGAAGGGTCCGTTCGTGGAGACTCGCCTCCTCGCGCGTGTCACCGCTATGAACGAGGCTGGCAAGAAGGACGTCATCAAGACCTGGTCCCGCTCCTCCACCATCTACCCGGAGATGGTCGGCCACACGATCGCGGTTCACGATGGTCGCAAGCACGTTCCCGTGTACATCACCGAGTCCATGGTCGGTCACAAGCTGGGCGAGTTCGCTCCCACCCGCACCTTCCGTGGCCACAAGGCTAACTAGGGGGTAAGCTCGAATGGCTAACACCGATTCCAACGAGGTCAGGGCCGTCGCCCGCTACGTGCGCATTGCCCCGCGCAAGGCTCGCGCCGTCGTGGACCTCATCCGCAACAAGCCCGTTGACAAGGCTCTCGAGATCCTGCAGTTCACCAAGCGTGCGGCTGCCTACGACATCTCGAAGGTCCTGCGTTCCGCCATCGCAAACGCCGAGAACAACAATGGCCTTCGCGGTGATGACCTGTACGTGAAGTACTGCTACGTCGACGAGGGCCCCACGCTCAAGCGCATCCGTCCTCGCGCCAAGGGCTCCGCGTCGCGCATCAACAAGCGCACGAGCCACATCACCGTCATCGTCGCTCCTCGAAAGGAGGCGTAGGGAAAGCATGGGTCAGAAGGTTCAGCCTACCGGCTTCCGTCTCGGCATCACCGAGGACTGGCGTTCCCGTTGGTACGCCGATAAGAACTACGCCGAGAAGCTCGGCAACGATCTCGAGATCCGCAAGTTCCTCGAGAAGCGTCTTGAGAAGGCCGCCCTTTCCCGCGTTGACATCGAGCGCGCCGGCGACAAGGTGAAGGTCACCCTCTATACCGCCCGCCCGGGCATCGTTATCGGCAAGAAGGGCGCCGAGATTGACGTCCTGCGTTCCGAACTCGAGAAGGTTGCCAAGGTCGGCAAGGGCCAGGTTGCCGTCGACGTCATCGAGGTCAAGCGCCCCGAGCTCGACGCCAACCTCGTTGCGCAGTCCATCGCTGAGCAGCTCGAGCAGCGCGTTGCCTTCCGTCGTGCCATGCGCAAGGCGGTTCAGTCCGCCCGCAAGGCTGGCGCTAAGGGCATCCGCATTCAGTGCTCCGGCCGTCTGAACGGCGCCGAGATGGGTCGCCGCGAGTGGTACCGCGAGGGTCGCGTGCCTCTGCACACCCTGCGTGCCGTCATCGACTATGGCACCGCCACTGCCCGCACCACCATGGGCGCCTGCGGCATCAAGGTTTGGATCTATCAGGGCGAGAAGCTGC
Organism: uncultured bacterium; assembly: GCA_905214175.1. Classification (GTDB taxonomy): domain Bacteria; phylum Actinomycetota; class Coriobacteriia; order Coriobacteriales; family Atopobiaceae; genus Tractidigestivibacter. The sequence goes on along the minus strand of CAJMLD010000001.1, from coordinate 29,925 downwards.
CTGGTCAGCCCAAGCCCACGCCGGCTCTCGAGGGCTCTTCTCGTCCCCGTCGCGCCCGCAATGAGAGGAGGAGCCGTTAATGCTCGCACCTAAGCGCGTTCTTCACCGCAAGGTCCAGCGCGGTTCCATGAAGGGCCACGCCAAGGGCAACACCAAGCTCTACTTTGGCGATTACGGCCTGAGGGCCGAGGAGGCTCACTGGATCACCAACCGCCAGATCGAGGCTGCTCGTGTCGCCATCACTCGTGAGATGAAGCGTGGCGGCAAGATCTGGATCACCATCTTCCCGGATAAGCCCATTACCAAGAAGCCGGCTGAGACCCGCATGGGTTCCGGTAAGGGTAACCCCGAGGAGTGGGTGGCCGTCGTGAAGCCGGGCCGCATCATGTTCGAGATCGCTGGCGTCGATGAGGCCACCGCCAAGGAGGCCCTGCGTCTCGCCCAGCACAAGCTGCCCATCAAGACCAAGATCGTCACCCGCGCCGACCAGGACGGGGAGGAATAGTCACCATGAAGTACAAGGACATCCAGGCCCTCTCGGACGAGGAGCTGGCCAAGAAGCTGGACGACAGCAGAGCCGAGCTCTTCAACCTCCGTTTTCAGATGGCCACCAGCCAGCTGGACAACACCGCTCGCGTCAAGCTCGTGAAGCGCGATATCGCTCGCGTCCAGACCGAGATTCGCGCCCGTCAGATCGCCGCGGAGAAGTCCGCTGCACAGAAGTAGCAGGAGAGAGATAAGACATGGCAGAGACCGAAAGCAGGAACGCGCGTAAGGTTCGCACCGGAACCGTCGTCTCGCTCTCCGGCGACAAGACTGTGACGGTGAAGATCAGCTACCGCAAGCACCACCCCAAGTACGGCAAGATGATGACTATCTCCAAGAAGCTTCACTGCCACGACCAGAACAACGAGTGTGGTCTTGGCGACACGGTGATGGTCATGGAGACCCGCCCGCTGTCCAAGACCAAGCGTTGGCGCGTCGTCGAGATTGTCGAGAAGGCCAAGTAAGTAGCGAACACCCAGGATTCCCCATGTGCGTCGCTCGCGTGGGCGCACCTCTGGTGGGATATAGGTTCGGAGGAACATCACATGATTCAGATGGAGACCATGCTCAACGTCGCTGACAACAGCGGCGCCAGGCGCGTCAAGTGCGTCAAGGTCCTCGGTGGCTCCAAGCGCCGCTACGCTGGCCTCGGTGACGTCATCATCGGCGCGGTCCAGGAGGCAACTCCCGGTTCCGGCGTCAAGAAGGGCGACATCGTGCGCTGCGTTATCGTGCGCACCAAGAAGGAGGCCCGCCGCAAGGACGGCAGCTACATCCGCTTCGACCAGAATGCGTGCGTCCTGGTCGACAAGGAGGGCGAGCCCAAGGGCACGCGTATCTTCGGGCCCGTCGCCCGCGAGCTGCGCGATCGCAAGTACATGAAGATCGTCTCGCTCGCACCCGAGACGCTGTAAGGAGGCCTGGACACATGCCTAAGATGAACGTGAGGAAGGGCGACAAGGTCGAGGTCATCACCGGCAAGGATAAGGGCAAGCAGGGCGAGGTTCTGCGTGCCATGCCGAAGGATTCCAAGGTCATTGTCGATGGTGCTGCCATTGTGAAGCGCCACACCAAGCCTAACGCCATGAACCAGCAGGGCGGCATCATCGAGAAGCCCGCCCCCATTCACGTCTCCAACGTTATGCTCGTTTGCCCTGTCTGCGGCAAGCGCACGCGCGTTGGTCACGACGTCGACGACAACGGCCGCAGGGTTCGCGTCTGCAAGAAGTGCGGCGCCAAGTTCTAAGCCGTTGTGCTCGAACAAGCACGATCATCGAACCCGACTGTCGCGGTTGCGGCGGTCGGGTTCGTTCTTTGTATGCGCATGAGTTGTGAGGGAGAGACTATGCCACAAGTCAATACGGTGCTGGTGAAGATACCCGTGACAGTTGAGGAGGCCGATGCACTGAGGGCTGCGGCTCCTGGGGCATCGTTTGACTTTGCTGCTCCCGTTGGCGATACGAGCCGTCTTCCCAAGACACCCAGGCTTGATATACGCGCCGATCGCGTTGCGAAGGCGGACGTCATTCTCGGCAACATTGCGCCGGCGCTCATTGCTTCATCGCCACGACTCCAGTGGATTCAGCTTGGCTCTGCTGGCTATGAACCGTACCTTGCTCCGGGTGTGCTTGCGCCTTCGACCATTGTGACCAATGGCACCGGTGCCTACGGGCCTGCCGTGGCCGAGCATGCGTTTGCGATGCTCCTCTCGCTCATGAAGCGCCTGCCAGCCTACCAGGTTGACCAGCGCTCCCACGAGTGGTCTGACGAGGGCATGGTTGCGACTTTGGATGGTGCACGCGTGCTGGTTCTGGGCGCAGGTGACATTGGCCTTTGCTTCGCGCGCCTCTGTACGGTCGTAGGCGCCACGTGCGTAGGGGTGAGACGACATATCCCCAGCAGCCCGGCTCCCGAGTATGCACTCGCATTCTCCCGAGTGACAACTATGGATGGGCTAGTCAACGAGCTGCCCACAGCCGATGTGGTGGCAAGCTTTCTTCCCAGCTCTGAGGAGACGCGGGGACTTGTAGACGATGGGTTTCTCGGCACCATGAAGACCGGCGCGTATCTGGTGAATGCTGGAAGGGGAGATTTCATTGACCAGGATGCGTTGCGTCGTGCTTTGGAGGCTGGCAAGCTTGCTGGCGCGGCACTGGACGTGACGACGCCCGAGCCGCTTCCTGCTCACGATCCCCTGTGGGATGCCCCGAACCTCATCATCACGCCACATGTGGCAGGATTCTGGCATCTCCATGCCACGCTTGAGCGTGTGGTGGCCTTGGCAACCGAGAATCTTAAGCGCTACGTTAGGGGAGAGCAGCTCAAGAACGTTGTCCGCGGTTGAGCCAGCATCAGTACTACTATGAGAAAAGCACAGGGGACCCGCTCCGCGCACGTAGTGCAGCGGGATAGCGGACGAGCGACGCTCGACCAACTGAAAGGAGCGCCATGTACGGATACGGGTACGGCTACAACGACTACGGCTTTGGTAGCCCCAGAATTGGGCTGGGGGCAGCTGGTGGGATCTTCGCGACGCTATTGGTCATTGGGTTCATCGCGGCCATTGTGCTTGCGGTGATCGTGTATCGGGCGTACGCAAGCGATGGCAACGACCAGCCATTCAGCGTAAAAGACAAGAGCACATGGGGTCCGTTCCTGCGTTTTGACAAGCTGGTCATCGACAAGATCCTGCGGGCGCTCTACATCTTCTGCGCCATCTTCACTGCGTTCTTCTTCTTGGCGCTGGTCCTCGCCAGCCTTGCGGATGGCATCGTGGTGTTCCTGATTACGCTCGTCATGTGCGCCATTCTCTGCCTGATTGCCGAGCTCCTCGAGCGCGTCTCGTTCGAGTCGGTCATGTTGAGCGTCATCATCACCCGCAACACCAACGACATCAAGGGCATACTGAGCAACCGTTCCAGCTCGCAGCTCCCGCCTGCTAGTGCTGCACCGGAGGCGCCTGTCCCGCCGGCGCCCGCGGAGTCCGTTCCGCCTGCGCCGGAGCCGCCCTCCACTCCCGGCGCTGGACACTTCTGCCCGGAGTGCGGAGCGCCGGTCCAGCCCGGCTCACACTTCTGCCCAGAGTGCGGCAAGAAGCTCGACTAGAACGCGCTGAACTCCTAGCCCCCGCGGTGGCTGGGTGCAACAGGCGCTGGGCCCCGTCCTGCAGGAGCGGGAAGGGGCCCTCTCGTGTTGATACTGAGGAGAATTTCTCGGTGCAGAAACAAGCAAACATGAGGACTGGCAGAAAATCGCCGGAAACACTATGAGTTGACCTTGCGTCGCTAGGCAGGGATTAGGCTGTCTCGCGGTGCGGCAACTGGCTCCTGGGAGTGCCAACCCAGGGGGTGCGAGAAAGAAACCCCGCACGTAAACCACCATGATTTAAGGAGTGAACATGGCAGAAGAGAAGTACGTGCCCCGCCTCAAGCAGAAGTACTACGACGAGGTCCGCGACGAGCTGCAGAAGCAGTTCAACTACGGCAACGTCATGCAGATCCCTCGCTTTGAGAAGATCGTCGTGAACATGGGCGTTGGCGAGGCCGCAACCGATTCCAAGGCAATCGACGGCGCCATCTCCGACCTGCGTGCCATCACCGGCCAGCAGCCGCTCGTCACGCACGCCCGTAAGTCCATCGCAACCTTCCACCTGCGTGCCGGTCAGGCCATCGGCGCCAAGGTCACCCTTCGCGGCGACCGCATGTGGGAGTTCCTCGACCGCCTCATTGCCGTCGCCATTCCGCGCATCCGCGACTTCCGCGGCCTTTCGCCCAAGAGCTTCGACGGCCGTGGCAACTACTCCATGGGCGTCACCGAGCAGCTGATCTTCCCCGAGATTGACTTCGACAAGATCGACCGCACGCGCGGCATGGACATCACCATCGTGACCACCGCTCCCACCGACGAGGAGGGCAAGGCGCTTCTCGACGCCTTCCACTTCCCGTTCAAGGCGGAGTAGGCCAACCATCGCAATGACCTCGCCCGGGATGTCCCCGGGCGGTCAAGATGCACTATGAAGGAGGATTTGTGGCTAAGACATCGATGATCGTCAAGGCGAACCGCGAGCCGAAGTTCTCGACGCGCAAGCAGAACCGCTGCCAGCGTTGTGGGCGTCCCCACTCCGTCTATCGCAAGTTCGGTCTCTGCCGTCTCTGCTTCCGCGAGCTGGCGAGCAAGGGCGAGCTTCCTGGCGTCCGCAAGGCTAGCTGGTAGGACGCAGGGCTCTGGCGTCCAGGCGTCCATGCCATGGGTTTGGGCGAACCGGACACGCAGTTTCATCATGACGAAGGAGAAGGATCAATGAAGATTACCGATCCCATTTCAGACATGCTGACGCGCATCCGCAACGCGAACTCAGCGGGCAAGGCCGAGGTTTCCATGCCTTCGACCAAGGTGCTCGTCGAGATCGCCCGCGTCATCAAGGAGGAGGGCTACATCGAGGGCTACGAGGTGGAGGACACCAAGCCCCAGAAGACCCTTCACATCACGCTTAAGTACGGCAACAGGCGCGCCCGCGTCATCCGCGGCATCCGTCGCATCTCTAAGCCGGGCCTTCGTATCTACTCCCAGGCGGACAAGCTTCCCCGCGTCCTGGGTGGCCTTGGCACTGCCGTTATCTCTACTTCCAAGGGCATGATGTGCGACCGCGACGCTCGCAAGCTCGGCGTCGGCGGCGAGGTCATCGCCTACATCTGGTAACTCCGGCTGAATCAAGATAGGAGGAGACAATGTCTCGTATTGGTAAGAAGCCTGTCCAGATTCCGGCTGGAGTCACGGTGACCATCGACGGTACCACCGTCTCTGCCAAGGGCAGCAAGGGTGAGCTCACCCGTACCTTCTCTGATCTGGTGAGCATTTCCCAGGAGGGTGACGTCCTCACAGTCGCTCGCGTTGACGAGTCCAAGGAGTCCAACGCTCAGCAGGGCCTCGTCCGCACCCTCATCCACAACATGGTCGTGGGCGTCTCCGAGGGCTTCGAGAAGAAGCTTGAGCTCACGGGCGTCGGCTATCGTGCCGCACTCAAGGGCAAGGACCTCGACCTCTCCCTCGGCTATTCTCACCCCGTGATCTTCGCCTGCCCCGAGAACATCTCGTTCGAGGTGCCTGACAACACTCACATTACCGTGAAGGGCATCTCCAAGGAGCAGGTTGGCCAGGTTGCCGCCGAGATCCGCGAGAAGCGTCCGCCCGAGCCGTACAAGGGCAAGGGTATCCACTACGAGGGCGAGCACATCCGCCGCAAGCTCGGCAAGGCCGCCAAGTAGTAATAGGACCAGGCACAAGACCATCACCCCGTCAGGTGGTGGCATGACTAAGGAGAAGGAATGAACAAGTATCAGAAGAAGGCAGCTGGCCTCGCGCGTCGCAAGCGTCGCGTCCGCGCCAAGATCTTCGGTACCCCAGAGCGTCCCCGCCTCTGCGTGCACCGCACCAACGCCAACATCTATGCGCAGGTCATCGATGACACCGAGGGCAAGACGCTCTGCTCTGCCTCGACGCTTGACCCCGAGTTCCGCGCAACCGGAAAGGTGGGCTCCAACAAGGAGGCCGCCGCGTTCGTGGGCGAGCTCGTTGGCAAGCGCGCCATCGAGAAGGGCATCACCACGGTGAGGTTCGACCGTGGCGGCCGCATCTATCACGGCCGTGTCCAGGCTCTGGCAGACGGTGCCCGCAGCGCGGGCCTGAAGTTCTAGGAGGATTCAATGGCACGTGATCGTAAGCGCCAGCAGGACACGGACCTTCAGGAGCGCGTCGTCTACATTCACCGCGTCTCCAAGACCGTCAAGGGCGGCCGTCGCATGTCTCTCGTTGCTCTCGTCGTCGTTGGCGACGGTAAGGGCAACGTGGGTCTCGGCATGGGTCGCTCCACCGAGGTGCCTCTGGCCATCCAGAAGGGCGTCGAGGACGCCAAGAAGAACATGTTCAAGGTTCCCGTTACCGCTGAGGGCAGCGTCCCCCACACGGTCGAGGGCCACTACGGCGCTGGCCGCGTTCTCATCAAGCCGGCTATCGAGGGTACCGGTGTCATCGCCGGCGGCCCCGTCCGCCCGCTCTTCGAGCTCGCTGGCATCACCAACGTTCTCTCCAAGTCCCTGGGCACCGATAACGCCATGAACATCATCAAGGCGGCTGCCGAGGGTCTGAAGGAGCTCTCTAGCCCCGAGCAGACGGCCGAGCGTCGTGGCATCACCGTCTCCGAGATGTTCGTCGGGAAGGAGAACTAGCGATGGCAGAGAAGAAGCTCACCGTCACCCTCGTCCGCAGCGCCGTGACGCAGGTGAAGAAGGACCAGACGGCCACCTGCCGTGCCATGGGCCTTCGCAAGATCGGCGACGTCGCCGTCCTGCCCGACAACCCCAGCGTCCGAGGCATGATCTTCAAGGTCAAGCACCTCGTGACCGTTGAAGAGAACTAGGAGTCACCCAAATGCAGCTCAATGATCTGCGCCCCGCAGAGGGCTCCAGGAAGAACCGCAAGCGCATTGGTCGCGGCAACTCTTCCGGCCACGGCACCACCGCTGGCCGTGGCACCAAGGGCCAGCTTTCCCGCTCTGGTGGCGGCAAGGGCGCTGGCTTCGAGGGCGGCCAGCAGCCGCTCGCTATGCGTCTTCCTAAGCTCCCTGGCTTCAGGAACCCCAACCGTGTCGAGTACGCTCCCGTCAACGTTGCCCGTCTTCAGGAGGTCTTCGAGGACGGCGACACCGTCGATGCCGAGTCCCTGGTTGCCAAGGGCGTCATCAAGCGCACGTATGTCCCTGTGAAGGTCCTCGGTGACGGCGAGCTCACCAAGAAGCTCACTGTCAAGGTGGACAAGGTTTCCGCCTCGGCCAAGACCAAGATCGAGGCGGCCGGAGGAAAGGTCGAGCCGGCGTGCTAAACGGAATCGCCAACGCTTTCCGAGTGCCGGAACTGAGGAAGAAGGTCCTCCTTACCGTGGGGATTCTCGTCCTCTACCGCTTCGGTGCGTACCTTCCCGTGCCTGGGGCCCCGTTCCAGGAGATGCTGAGCGCATATGCCGCCGGCGTTTCCTCGAGCGGTGCCATGGCAGTGCTCAACCTGTTCTCGGGCGGCGCTCTTTCGCGCATGTCCGTCTTCAGCCTGGGCATCATGCCGTACATCACTGCCCAGATCATCCTCCAGATGTTCCAGGCAGTGGTTCCCTCGCTGGGCGAGCTTGCCAAGGAGGGGGAGTCGGGTCAGCGTAAGATCACGCAGTACACCCGTTACCTCACCATTGGTCTCGCGCTCCTCAACGCCATTGCCTACCTCTTCTACTTCAAGAGCTACGGCGTGACGTTCTCCCAGATGGGCATCCCCGAGGCACTAGAGAACGTCATCGTGGTCTTCACGATGCTCGTGGGCGCAGTGATCATCATGTGGCTGGGCGAGGTCATTACCCAGCGCGGCGTTGGCAACGGCATGTCGCTCATCATCTTCGCAAACATCATGTCCGGCCTGCCGTCGGCACTCATCTCTTCGGTGACCACGAACGGCAACGCGCTGCTCACGATAATCACGCTCCTCGTGATTGTGGCCATCGTGCCGCTTATCGTGTATGTGGAACGCGGCCAGCGTCGCATTCCCGTGCAGTACGCAAAGCGCGTGGTTGGGCGCAGGGTTATGGGCGGGCAGAACACCTACCTTCCCATCAAGGTCAACACGGCTGGCGTTGTGCCCATCATCTTCGCCTCCGCCGTGCTGTACTTCCCGGCTCAGATTGCGGTGTTCTTCCCCGGAGTTGATTGGATCCAGGCAGTTGCCAATGCCCTTTCCTCGGGTTGGCTCAACTGGGTTCTCTCCGTGGTGCTCATCGTGTTCTTCGCGTACTTCTACACCTCGATGGTCTTTAACCCCGAGGAGACGGCTGACCAGCTCCGTAAGCAGGGCGGCTTCATCCCCGGCGTGAGGCCTGGTGCGGCCACCGCGGCCTACATTAAGAGCACCATCGACCACGTCACGCTTCCCGGTGCGCTCTTCATGGCGGTTCTCGCCGTAGTGCCAACCATCATCTTCTGGTTCACCAACGACACGCTCATCCAGTCGTTCGGCGGGACCTCGGTGCTCATCATGGTCGGCGTGGCCATGGACACCATCGCGTCACTTGAGAGCCAACTCAAGATGCACAACTATGACGGCTTCTTTAAGTAGGCTATCTGTAACGCTGGGTGCCGGTCGTTAGGCCGGCACCCTTTTTTCAAAGGGGGATGCACATGAACATCGTTTTGCTCGGTGCCCCGGGTGCTGGCAAGGGTACACAGGCACAGAAGCTCGTGGAGGAGTTTGGTCTTGCCCACATCTCCACCGGCGACCTTCTCCGTGCTGCCGTTAAGGCCCAGTCGGAGCTTGGCCTGCAGGCGAAGTCCTACATGGACGCCGGCAAGCTCGTTCCCGACCAGCTTGTCATCAACCTCGTGAAGGAGCGCCTCCAGGCTGATGATACGCAGGCGGGTTTCATTCTCGATGGCTTCCCTCGCAATACTGCCCAAGCCGTGACACTCGACTCCGAGCTTGCGTCCCTGGACCGCAACCTCGACGCGGCCCTTCTCGTCGACGTTAAGCCCGAGGTCATTGTCAAGCGCCTGAGCTCGCGTCGCACGTGCCGTTCCTGCGGTTATACCGCCCCTGCTGGAGTTGACGTTTGCCCGCGCTGCGGTGGCGAGATGTACCAGCGTGACGATGACAAGCCTGAGACTATTCAAAAGCGTCTGGATGTCTACAAGACGCAGACCGCACCGCTCATCGAGTACTACCGTGGACACTCGATTCTCAAGGAGGTCGATGGAGACCGGCCTGTCGACGAGGTCTACGCCGATGTCCGGGAACTCCTCACCAAATGATTCACATCAAGAGTCCTGAACAGATTGAGCAGATGAAGGTCGCCGGGGCTGTCTCCAAGGCGGCCCTTCGTCGTGCTGGTGCTATGGTGCGTCCGGGCATTACGACCCGAGAGATTGACCAGGTAGTCGAGAGCTACATTCGTCTCCACGGCGCAACGCCAACGTTTAAGGGGTACGGTGGATTTCCCGCGAGCATCTGCTCCTCGGTGAACGAGCAGATCGTCCACGGGATTCCTTCTCCCGCCGTTGCTCTCAAGGAGGGGGACATCATCTCAATCGATACCGGCGCCACGCTAGGAGGCTGGGTTGGCGACAATGCCTGGACCTTCTATGTGGGTGATGTGTCGGATGAGGTCAAGGGGCTCTGCGAGGTTACGCGCGATTGTCTCAAGGCTGGAATTGAGCAGGCTGTCCCCGGCAATCGCCTGGGCGATGTTGGCGCTGCCATCCAGGAGCTCGCCGAGTCTCATGGCTACGGCGTCGTGCGTGACTACGTTGGCCACGGCGTTGGCCATGTGATGCATGAAGACCCCAACGTCCCCAACTATGGCAAGCGTGGTCGTGGCGTCCGCCTTCAGGTGGGAATGGTCATCGCAATCGAGCCTATGATCACCATGGGTTCCTACGATTCCCACACACTCTCGAATGGTTGGACCGTTGTCACCAACGACAACCTTCCTGCCGCGCATTACGAGAACACCATTGCCATCACCAAGGACGGTCCCGTTATCCTTACCACAGACGAGGTTGGTTCGTGGTGCCCCATGCAGGGCGGCGAGCGGGACGCCTAGCGTCCTTATCGCAGGTAATATGCGTCCACGTTGTGCGATTTACGTGCAACGTGGACGTTTGTGATGATTTTAGGTAAGATATTTGGTCGCTGTCACAGCGTTGAGAGGGTTGAATTTGAGCAAACAGGATGCAATCGAGCTTGAGGGCAAGGTCATCGAGCCACTGCCTAACGCCATGTTCAACGTCGAGCTTGAGAACGGCAAGACCATCCTCTGCACCATCTCGGGCAAGATCAGGATGAACTACATCAGGATCCTTCCCGGCGATAAGGTTGTGGTGGAGATTTCGCCGTATGACCTCACAAGGGGCCGCATCACCTACCGCTACAAGTAGGCGCTGCGCACAACGGTTGGTTATTCACGCCTGCGGCTGGGCGATGACATAGAGCGCCAGGCAGCACCACCTGCCAGGCCAAACGTACTACCAGTACAGGTACTGTCTACTGGAAGGAAAGACACATGAAGGTACGTCCTTCGGTCAAGAAGATGTGCGACAAGTGCAAGATCATTCGTCGCCACGGCAAGGTATACGTAATCTGCGAGAACCCGCGCCACAAGCAGCGTCAGGGCTAGATAACTGAGAGGAGACTCACGTTGGCCCGTATCAATGGCGTCGACCTTCCGCGTGACAAGCGTGTCGAGGTCGGACTTACCTACCTTTACGGCATCGGCCAGACCACCGCGACCAAGATCTGCGCGGAGACCGGTGTTGACCCCTCCACTCGCGTCAAGGACCTGACGGAGGACGAGGTCACCAAGATTCGTGACTACATCGATGCCAACTACACCACCGAGGGCGACCTTCGCCGCGAGGTGAGGCAGAACATTGCCCGTCTGATGGAGATTGGCTGCTACCGCGGCCTTCGCCACCGCAAGGGCCTCCCCGTTCGCGGTCAGCGCACCCACACTAACGCTCGCACCCGCAAGGGCAAGAAGCGTCAGATCGGTGCAAAGAAGAAGGCGTAAGGGGATAACACAATGCCGCAGAAGAAGAATGCCCGTACCACCCGCGTGCGCCGCTCTGAGCGCAAGAATATTGCGGTTGGTCAGGCTCACATCAAGAGCACCTTCAACAACACCATCGTCTCCATCACCGACCCCCAGGGCAACGTGATTTCCTGGCAGTCGGGCGGCACCGTTGGCTTCAAGGGCTCCCGTAAGTCCACCCCGTTCGCGGCGCAGCTCGCCGCCGAGGCCGCTGCCAAGGCAGCAATGGAGCACGGCCTGCACAAGGTCTCCGTGTTCGTCAAGGGCCCCGGCTCTGGTCGCGAGACGGCCATCCGCTCCCTCCAGGCTGCCGGCCTCGAGGTTTCGGGCATCCAGGACAAGACCCCCATTCCGCACAACGGTTGCCGTCCGTGCAAGCGTCGTCGCGTGTAGCTAGGAAGGACACCACTAATGGCAGTTGACAGGACGCCTGTCCTTAAGCGGTGCCGTCAGCTCGGCATCGATCCCGTCGTCATGGGAATCAACAAGGAATCTCACCGCCAGCCCAAGCAGCGCCGCCGCCAGGAGAGCGAGTACGGCACGCAGCTCCGCGAGAAGCAGAAGGCCAAGTTCATCTACGGCGTTCTCGAGAAGCAGTTCCGCAGCTACTACAAGCTGGCTCTTAAGCGCGAGGGCATCACCGGCGACAACCTCATGACCATACTCGAGTCCAGGCTCGATAACGTCGTGTTCCGTCTCGGCTTTGCTCGCACCCGCAAGGAGGCCCGCCAGACCGTTCTTCACGGCCACATCACCGTGAACGGCCACCGCGTGGACATCCCCTCCTACCAGGTGAAGGCTGGCGACGTCGTCGCCGTGGCCCCCAAGGCCAAGGACCTTCTCCCCATCAAGGAGGCCCTCATCTCCTCCGAGCACATGGCTGTGCCGGCCTGGCTTGAGGTCGACATCGAGAAGCTCCAGGGCACCGTGCTCCAGCTTCCCAACCGTGACCAGATCGACCTCGACATCGATGCCCAGCTCATCGTCGAGCTTTACTCCAAGTAAGCCCGACACAGTTTGGAGGTAGCAATGTCCGAGTTCATCCGGCCCACCGTGTCGGTAGAAGAGATCAGCGACAACCTCGCGCGCGTCAGCGCAGAGCCGCTCGAGCGTGGCTATGGTGACACCCTCGGCAACTCCCTGCGTCGCGTGCTGCTGTCCTCGCTGGAGGGCGCAGCTGTCGAGGCCATCCAGATTGATGGCGTGCAGCACGAGTTCACCACCGTGCCGGGTGTCTACGAGGACGTCACCGATATCGTCCTCAACGTGAAGGGCCTGGTGTTCCGCTCGATGGGCACCGGCGATGAGGCTACCGCCTCTATCAACGTCGATGGCCCCATGACGGTTACGGGCGGGGACTTTGACATCCCTGCGGAGTTCACGCTCGTGAACCCCGACCACGTGATCTGCACCCTTGGTGCCGACGCGCACCTCTCCATGAAGATGCGCATTGGCATTGGTCGCGGCTATGTCTCCGGTGACGACAACGAGCGTGAGAGCGATCCCATCGGCATCATCCACGTGGACTCGCTCTATTCGCCCGTGCGCCGTTGCGCCAAGTCCGTCGAGCCTTGCCGCGTTGGTCGCCACACCGACTACGACCGCCTGCTGCTCGAGGTGGAGACCAACGGCTCCATTAGCCCGCGTGACGCTATTGTCGAGGCCGCCAATATCATCAACCAGCACATGACGGCCTTCATGGGTCTCGCTGACGTCGATGAGCCCCAGGAGGACGAGTCGATCTTCGCGACGGGCGCCGAGGAGGATAACGCCGAGCTCGACAAGCAGATTGAGGACCTGGACCTCTCGGTCCGCTCCTACAACTGCCTGAAGCGCGCAGGCATCCACTCCGTGCGTCAGCTCGTGGAGTTCTCCGAGAACGACCTTCTCAACATCCGCAACTTTGGCGTCAAGTCGATCGAGGAAGTCAAGGACAAGCTCGAGTCCATGGGACTTTCTCTCAAGGCTTAGGCCGCCGCACGCATCGCATAGGAGAAGCTAGACATGAGGCACAACAAGAAGAGGGGCATGAAGCTCGGCACCGATGCCAGCCACACCAAGGCCATGAAGAAGAGCCTGGTCTCTGCCCTGCTTGCTAACGATCGCATCAAGACCCTTGAGCCGCGCGCCAAGGCCATCCGTCCCGAGGTTGACAAGGTCATCACTTGGGCCAAGAAGGGTGACCTTCACTCTCGTCGCCTTGCCATCGCCAAGGTTGGCGACAAGGAGGTCGTCCGCGAGGTCTTCGAGAAGGCCGCGCAGGGTATGTGGGCCGACCGCAACGGCGGTTACACCCGCATCATGAAGCTTGGCCCCCGCAAGGGTGACGGCGCCGAGGTTGTCATTATGGAGCTCGTGACCGAGGCGGTCACGCCCAAGACTAAGGCCGAGCCCAAGGCAACTGTGACCAAGGTTGCCGCGGCACCTGCCGAGGAGCCCAAGGCTGAGGAGGCCCCTGCTGAGGAGCCCAAGGCCGAGGAGACCGCTCCCGAGACCGAGGAGAAGTCCGAGTAGGGCTTTCCCACGTATCGCAACGAGAAGGACCCCAGCTCAACCGCTGGGGTCCTTTCTTGTGTGTGGGAGCTCGGTGGCTCGTGGTAAGCTCCATGCGTCAGAAACGTCTCCGGAAAGTGAGTTTTGCTCGCATGCCTATTGAGCCTAGCAAGTCCGTGCAGGTCTCGCCGTCAATCCATCGGCCAAGCCGGGCCGAGCGCGATGCCCCCATCGTTGGGGGAAGCGCTGCTGCCGCTACGCTAGTGCTGCGACTGGGGTATCGAGGCGAGGGATTCGCCGGATTTGCGGAGCAGCCTGGGCAGCGTACGGTCGCGAGCGAATTGCGTCGCGCCTTGGAGACCGTACTCCGTCGCGAGGTAGAGCTTGTCTGCGCCGGACGCACGGATTCCGGCGTCCATGCGCTCGCACAGTTCGTGAGCGTCCCGGTGAGTGACGCAGAGCTGGCACTCGGGGGCAGGGGGCTCATGCGCTCGCTCGTTGCCCTTACGCCCGATGACATCTCGGTGAGGGGGCTGTACCGAGGCGATGCGCTCTTCTCGGCACGCTTTGACGCCACGTCGCGGGGGTATCGCTACCGCATCGCAACGGGAGAAGCGCGTCCCGTGCTTGCCTGGGATCATGCGTGGTGGTACCGCGGCAGCCTTGACGTGGAGGCCATGCAGGAGGGCGCCTCCTACCTGGTGGGGGAGCATGACTTCAAGAGCTTCTGCAAGGCCACCTCGGCCGAGGGAAAGCCCACGAGCCGCTACCTGGAGCGCGTGGTGGTCTCGCGCGTTGAGGAGGCTGGCGAGCCGCTCGTCGCCATCGATGTTACGGGCAATGCCTTTCTCCACAACATGGTGCGCACGATTGCGGGTACCCTCGTTGAGGTGGGACGCGGCCATCGCGACCCGTCATGGGTAGGAGAGGTGCTTGTGGCGCGTAGCAGGGCTGCGGCCGGACCGTGTGCTCCGGCGAAGGGTCTTACCTTTGTCTGGGTAGAATACCCCGACGGACTTCTCGTGCCCTGGTCATAGCCCAGTGCCTGAACCTTTGGAGGAAATGCCTTGGATATGCTTGTCGACGTGATTGCCGACTCCGTGCTTGACACCCTCGAGCTCGTCCCGTTTCTGTTTGTGACCTACCTCGCCATGGAGGCCCTCGAGCACTCAACCGAAGGTCGTATGCAGGGGCTTGTTGCGCGAGCCGGCCACGCAGGTCCCGTTGTGGGCGCCCTTCTCGGAGCCATCCCGCAGTGTGGCTTCTCGGCCATGGCGGCCACGCTCTTCTCGGGTGGGGTTGTTACTGCGGGAACGCTTGTTGCCGTGATTCTCTCGACCTCGGACGAGATGGTGCCGGTCTTTCTCGCCCACCAGGAGCCCGTGGGGCGGCTGCTTGCGATTGTGCTGCTCAAGGTGGTTGTGGGCATCGTCGTAGGGTTACTCCTCGACGCGGTGCTGCATCCCGTGCGTCACGTGGGCTCCCCCAAGCCGCACATCCATGACCTGTGCGAGCGCGCGCACTGCCACTGCGAGGAGGAAGAGGAGGACGAGAAGAGCGAGTCCGTTTACCAGGCGGCGGGCGAGGCCGGCCACGCCCATCACCACCACGGCCACGGTCACTGGGCCATCGTGCGCTCCGCAGCCGTCCACACCGTGCAGGTGACCGGCTTCATCTTGCTCGTCACATTCCTCTTTGGCCTGCTCATCGAGGTCATGGGCGAGGACTCGCTGGCGCAGCTCCTGGGCAGCCATCCGGTGCGGGCGACCTTCCTTGCGGCGCTCGTGGGGCTCATCCCCAACTGCGGCGCCTCCGTCGCAATCACGGAACTCTATCTCGACGGCGTCCTTGGCGCCGGCCCCATGGTCGCGGGCCTCCTCGCCTCCGGTGGCGTTGGGCTTCTCGTCCTCTTCCGCACGAACAATGACGTGCGTCAGAACGTTGCCGTCACCGTCTTTGTCTATGCGGTGGGGGTCGTCGTGGGGCTTCTTGTCTCTGCTTCAGGTATCCTTTTTTAGAAGCTGGGACGCCCAGCGCTAGGCGCAAGATGACGGGAGGGGCCATGGCCAGGCAGCGCGAGCGATTCGAGAGGACCGACGTTCCTCGCGACAACCCCCATCGCAACATCATCGCGGCTGTCGTGCTCGTGGTGGTATTTGTCGCCTGTGGCGTTGTGGTCTCCATGGCATGGCGCCGCGCACAGGCGCAGTCCCACCTGGGCGACAGCAGCCTGAGCTCCTCGGTGAGCAAGACCTCAGCCGTTTCTGACCTGGGCTACACCGTCTCGGGCGACTCGTTTATGGGCATCTTGCTCCTCACGACGGATAACCTGGACGCTTCCGAGACCGGTGGCGCCAACCTTTCGTCGGCAGAGCTGCTGGTCTATGACGAGACCACGGCCACGGGCAAGCTCGTCTCCATTCCCACCGACGCGAAGGTCTCCTACAACGGACAGGACACCACGTTGGCCGAGCTCTTTAACAGCTCTGGTGCCGGTTCGTGCGTCTCTCCGCTCTCCATGGCAGCTAACCTGCCGGTTACGCATGTCATCGTCTCGACGAGTGACGTATGGGATGAGGTGCGCTCGCTCGCGGGGGCGGGTGTGAACTCGCTCCTAAGCCGTGCGTCCGAGTTCCTCTCGTCCATCCGCACCGACATGTCGTCGCAGGAGCTTCTCGACCTTGCTGAGAAGGTACAATCGGCGGGGACCGATGGCCTTGCCAAGGTCGATGCGCCCATGGTGGACGAGACGACCACCGACGACAGCGGAAACGCCGTCTCTACGGGCTATCGCGTGATTGACCAGGCGTCGCTGGGCCTTGCCGTGGGTACGCTCGTGAGCAACGAGGGGTAGGCCAGACTTCCGCGAACGTCTCTATACGAGCGGCGAAAGGTGCCGACTGTTTTGGCGCTGTGTCCCTCTCCTGGGCTTTATTTGTAGTAATGGTAGTCGCCCGCGATTGTCACGCATGCTCCACGAACGGCTGATACGCTTTCCTCAACATTTGGTGGGGCTGTATGGCAGCCCGCTGGGACGGTCTTCGGGGAGGAGAGTCGCGCCAGGATATGCCGAGCACCATGTACAGGGAGCCCGTTGTCTCGATTGTCATTGCCGCACGCGATGACGCTGCCACAATACGCCGTGCCCTCGAGAGTATCCAGAACCAGACGCTGAGAAGCCATGAGACTATTGTGGTCGATGACGGCTCGACTGACGGAACGCCGGGCATCGTCGACAACATGGCGCAGCGAGACCTCACCATCTCGCTGGTGCAGGCGGACGGCTGTGGGCTCGCGGCCGCGCTCGATTTGGGCATGTCACGCGCTTGTGGCCGCTACCTTGTGCTCTTTGACGCGAGCGGTTGGGCCAACCCGGATATGCTGGCAGACCTTGTAAACATTGCGGAGGAGTCTTCGCTCGAGCTCGCCATCGCGGGCTTCTCGGCATCCGTCCTGGGGGATGGGCGCCGGCAGGAGACCGTCGAGGCCAACCAGGCGGCCTACGTTTTTCCCACGCAGCACGATTTCCGCGCCGGTGCCTGGCAGCTTTTCGAGGACAACCTCCTTACGTCGCCCTGCGCCAAGCTGTTTCTGCGCTCGCGGGTTGAGCGCCTGGGTCTCTCGTTTGCCGATGGGAATGGCAACAGCGCGGATGACCTCTCCTTTATTGCTGGCTACGTGCGCGACGTCGAGCGCGTTGGGCTTACGGGTAACGTCCGCTATCACGTGGAGTGCCGCTCGCCGCAGCGGCTGCCGGGCTTCTCGGTCCGCGACTATCGCGCACTAGAGCGGCAGTATGGCACCTTGGTGGGCGTGTACCACCACTGGGGCCTTGACGGCGATCCTACCAGCATGGGGCTCATCCAGAATCGCTACTTCGAGTGCCTTGTGGACTGCGTTGCGAGCGTCTTCTCGGATCGTTCCGGCCTCTCCGCGACCGAGCGACGCCGTCTGGTGGGGGAGATGGTTTCCTCTGATCGCGCGCGCCTTGCCGCTGACGTGGCGCGTCCCCGCGGCATGGGCGCCAAGGCCATGCAGGGTCCCATCAGGTCTGGCAACGCCGGTCTTGCATATACCGAGGGTTTTCTCGCCTCGTTCATGAAGCGCGGCGGCGAGAGGGGCCTGGGCCCGTTCTGCACGTCGCTGTAGGCGGCTGGTGGGGCGGCTGGCGCGGGCGCAGCCCTGCCGCAGGCCGCTGCTACTCGGCCCCGCCGGTGCGACCCCGGCGGTGCCGCAGGAAACTCGTGATGGAGAACCACGTGTAGCTGGGGCTCGTATGACACAGGCGATACCACACCTCGCCTGCGGCCGCCGGTAGCATCGAGAGACGGCCAAGCTTGGGGTCGGGCCTGCCCGTGAGCTCGCAGTAGAGCCGCTTTGCCGCCGGCGTCACCAGCGGCTGCTCCATTACCAGGTCGTAGTCGAGCCTCTGGTAGACGGCCGTGACAGCCTCGCGCATCCCGGGGTAGTCCAACCCCACCGCGTCGATGGCGAGCCCGCAGTAGTTGATGCCGCGCTTGGTCTGCGCTGAAAGCACGCGCCGGTCGGTGACGCCGATGCGCTCGACGATGTCCTGCATGTCGTTCCAGCGCTTTATTGGCAGCAGGGGGTCGCGGCGCGTGGAGGCGACGAGCTTCTCCTCCGTGTCCTCGCGATAGTTGTAGTAGGGGCGGTTCACGTAGGCAATGCGGTCCGTCTGGCAGAGCGTCTCCACAAGAAAGGGATTATCCGCCCAGGCAGCGCCCGGGTACTCGCGAAACCGGATGTGCTTCTCGTCCAAGAACGCCTTACGGTAGAGCGCCGTCCAGATTGAGGGGTGATGCTCGAGGAGGGCTATGCCGTCGCCAATGGCAAAGGGTTGGCTTGGCGGGTTCACACGGTCCTGGTAGAGGCAAACCGTGCGCAGCTCGTTGGGGGTGCCGGCGTTGAAGATGCGCCAGTAGGACGACTTGACGATGTCAACTTGGCCGCCCTCGAGCGAGTCCGCGAAGGCGAGAAGGTCGCCAAACATGTCTCCGGTGAGGTAGTCGTCAGGCTCGACGATGGCCACGTAGTCGCCGGTGGCGGCGTCTATGCCGGTGTTGCATGCGGCACCGTATCCGGCGTTTGGCTTGTCGATGACACGCACGCGCGGGTCGCGTGAGGCGTGTTCGCGCATGATATCCAGTGAGCCGTCGGTGGAGCCGTCGTTTACGCAGATGACCTCTATGTTTGCGAACGGCTGCATCTGTACGCTGGTAAGGCACTGGTCAAGGTAGCGCTCCACATTGTAGGTGGGAACCACCACCGACACCTTGTGCGAGAACCGCCCGGCGCTCTTGGGCGCCTTGCCTTCTGGATTCGTGGCTTCCACGTGACCTCCTTGCCGCCGACCGCCACGGTGGGTCCGCGGCCGTACCCTATAATACAGTGACTCGATGGGGCTGGCGCGTTGCCCGCTCGCCCGAAGCACACCGCGTACGTCGTACCGACCACCGCGACCTTGGATGGGACATGGATCGTCTCGCTATTGTGATTGTCACCTACAAGCGCCAGGAGCTCCTGGGTTGCCTTTTTGACTCGATTGCGGGGCTCACTGTGGCGCCGTGGCGCATTGTGGTGGTGGACAACGAGAATTCGCCCAAGACGGCGCAGATGGTCGCGGATTTCTCGGCGCGTCTTGCGGCGCAGTGGGGCGAGACGGACTCTGAGCCCGATTCTGCGGGCGGTACGGATCGCGTGGTATACGATCCGCAGGAAACCAATACCGGGGGCTCTGGTGGCTTCTCAGAGGGCGTGAGACGTGCTTTCGACCTTGGAGCCGAGTGGTTCTGGGTCATGGACGACGACGTGGCCGTGCTCCCCAATGCCCTGGAGCGCCTGGAGCCATGGTCAAACCGGTACGACGTGGTGCAAGGTCAGCGCTACGACTACGACGGCACGCCCTTCTTCTGGCAGCATCACTTCATGACGTCGCTGTGCATCTACAACCCGCTTTCGCGCGCGGGCTTCAACGGCGCCGACCACATCGACGTGAACGTCATGTGCTTTGAGGGCGGGCTGTTCCGCCGCCGCGTGGTCGCGAAGATCGGGCTTCCCGACTACCGCTTCTTCATCTACTACGACGATGCCATCTATGGTTACCTGGCAAGCAAGGTGTGCCAGCCCGTGCTGGTGCCGGACTATGTGCTGCGACGGACGCGCGAGGTGCGCCACCAGGAGGTCGGTGCGGCCGGTGTGCGACAGATCTCCTCGACCTCGGACATGACGCGCTACTACATCATGCGCAACCGCGGGTACATGGCGCGCTACTTCATGCTGCATGGCGATTACAACCCCGTGGGATACGGTCTTGGGACGTTCCTCTCGTTTGCCAAGGAGTTCCTGCGCCTGGTGTTGGTGGACCGAGGCCACTTTGGTCCCAGCTGGGCAAGGCTGTGGGCGGGCTATCGCGACTCCAAGAAGGCGCTGCACGATCCCACGTGGGAGCCCATGCCTCCGCTGGCCTAGGCGGTTGGCTGCGCCCTGCGACTTATTTGGACTGTGACGATTGCCTTACCGTTGCCTGACAAGCGACGGGAACCATCAGAGCAGCTAGAGGCTTTGGTGAGGGGACCGTCATGAGTAGCCGCCGCGTTGTTAGCGTGGTTCGCGCGGTTACTTCTCGTACATCGTGAGGTGAACGTTGGGGTTCTCAAGCGCCGCCCGAGCCACTACGGCACAGAGAGTTGCAAAGAACGCGCGTCGCTTTGGGTTGGGGTCGTCGCGGTAGCGCACGACGTCGATGCGGGTGCTCTCGGTCATGTCGTCGAGGCAGTCCTCTAGCGCCGCGAAGTTATTCCCAAAATAGTCGGGAAACTTGAGCTTCTTTGCGATCTGCTGGAATACTTCCTGTTCGGAGGCATCGCTGGCCTCGCGAATTTTTACGGTTGCCAAGGTTCCTCCTAGTAAGGCCGCTCGAAGGTCTTGTAGTGATCTGGCGTGTAGCAGATGAGGCCGTCGTTTGAGTGCGCAATGCGCCCTGAGCCACGGCGGCCACCCTGATAGTTTACGTCGCATTCGTGCCACGTGCGATTTCGATGTCATCCTTGCTGGTATAGGAGCCATTGCGAGATATTGTTTCCGATGCTAGGGTTTGAGCGGGCTCAGACCGCTTTTCCATGGCCCCCCATTGTGGGGGGGCGTGCGCTTCTGTCCAATTGTATGCGGCGGTCTTTCGGATGGCCAAGGCAGGCTCTTGAGCACGCGAGATAGCCAGTCGCTGCATAAAAACGTCCTATCGGACGGCAATTCGGGGTTCGCTGCATAAAAAGGCTCTATCGAACAGTGTTTCTTGAGCTGCTTAATCAATAGTTTAACTACATTTGCACGAATTTGAATATCTTAACCATTTTAATCATATTTCTGAAAACATGATTAAATTATTGATGTTAAATCCAGAAGGCCACCGTCCGATAGAGGCTTTTTGTGCAAGTAATCGCCAAATCCCGTCCGATAGGACGTTTTTGTGCATACACGTACCGAACTCTTGCGGATGGGGCGCTGTGGTTCTGGCGTTTGCCGTGGATCGGCCGGGACTTCTGTTCTACACCGCGTCCTGCGCTTGCCAGAAAGCTGCGGGTTAATTGCAGCTTCCGGTTGCTGCTTCAGAGAAAACCGCAGGTAGGTGGCTTGATGCTTCTGGGCTGGCTGCAATTTAGTCGCAGTTTTGAGGGACGGCAGGTGAGATAGCGAGGGCGAAGCCCCGGCAAGAGCGAAGCCCCGATGGGCGGCGGAAAACGAAGGGTCCCGAGGCCAGCTGGCCTCGGGACCCTTCAATGCGGACACGGTTGCAAGAAACGCGGCGCTACTCGGCGGTAAGCGTCTCGGTGATGCTCGCTGCGGCGGTCTTGCCAGCGCCCATGGCCAGAATGACCGTTGCGGCACCGGTCACGATGTCGCCACCAGCCCAGATGCGGGGGTTGGAGGTGCGGCCGTTCTCGTCTGCCACGATGTAGCCCCACTTGTTGAGGTCCATGCCGCCAATCTTCTTGGCGAAGGGGTTGGCGTTGGTGCCAATGGCGGAGATGGCCACGTCGCAGGGGATCTCTTCAATGGCGCCCTCGATGGGGATGGGGCGACGGCGGCCGGAGGCATCGGGCTCGCCCAGCTCCATCTTCTGGACCTTCACGGCGCACACGTTGCCGTCCTCGCCGGCGATGAACTCGAGCGGCGAGACAAGCGGCATGACCTCGACGCCCTCAGCCTTGGCGTGGTGAAGCTCGGCGCGACGGGCGGGCATCTCGGCCTCGGTACGGCGGTAGGCGATGATGGCGCGCTCGGCACCAAGACGCTTGGCGGTACGAACGGCGTCCATAGCGACATTGCCGCCGCCGAAGACCACAACCTGCTTGGCGTGCTTGGTGGGGGTGTCGTACTCGGGGAACTTGTTCGCCTTCATGAGGTTCACGCGGGTGAGGTACTCGTTGGCGAAGAAGACGTTGGGGAGGTTCTCGCCGGGGATGTTGAGGAACTTGGGCAGGCCGGCGCCGGTTGCCACGTAGATGGCGTCGAAGCCCTTCTCGCCCAGGAGCTCGTCGGCGTTGGCGAGGTTGCCCATGACGGAGTTGAACTCGAACTTGACGCCCAGCTCCTTGAGGCCGTCAATCTCACGCTTCACGACTGCCTTGGGCAGACGGAACTCGGGAATGCCGTAGACAAGCACGCCGCCGCCGGTGAAGAATGCCTCGAAGACGGTGACGTCAAAGCCGTTGCGCGCAAGCTCGCCGGCGCAGGTGATGCCGGAGGGGCCGGAGCCGATGACGGCGACCTTCTTGCCGTTTGCGGGCTTCATCTGCGGCTTGCTTGCAAGCTCGGGCTGGTCGCCCAGGAAGCGCTCGAGCTGGCCGATGGCCACGGGCTCGGACTTCTTGCCGCGGATGCAGCGGCCCTCGCACTGGTTCTCCTGCGGGCACACGCGGCCGCAGATTGCGGGGAGCATCGAGTCCTCGTGGATGATGTCGAGAGCGGCGCCAAAGTCCTGCTCACGAATCTTCTCGATGAACTTGGGGATCTTGATGTTGACTGGGCAGCCCTCGACGCAGAGGGGCTTCTTGCAGTCCATGCAGCGCTCGGCCTCGGCCAGCGCCATCTCCTTGGTGAAGCCCTTGTCGACGGGACGGAAGTCGCGGGCGCGCTCCTCCGCCGGCTCCTCGTTGTCAGGGGTGCGGGGGGACTTCATGTCGGGAACAAAGCGACCGTTTACCTGTGGCATGCGCAGTTCGCCTCCTCATAGGCCTTGAGGGCCTGGCCCTCCTCGGTACGGTATGCAGCCTGACGCGCGCGCAGGTCGTTCCAGTCGACCTTGGTGGCGTCAAAGTCGGGACCGTCGACGCAGGCGAACTTGGTCTTGCCGTCGATCTCGACGCGGCAGCAGCCGCACATGCCCGTGCCGTCGACCATGATGGGGTTGAGCGACGCGGTGATAGGGGTGCCGTACTTCTCGGCCGTGAGTGTGGAGAACTTCATCATGGGGACGGGGCCAACGCAGAAGACCTCGTCGACGGCCTTGGCCTGGAGCAGGCGCTCGAGCGGGGCGGTGACAACGCCCTTCTCGCCATAGGAGCCGTCGTCGGTGGTGATGTGGATGTGGTCCTCGGGCAGCAGCTCGCGGAACTGGTCCTCGAGAAGGAGCAGGTCCTTGGTGCGGGCGCCCATGATGGCGTGGACCTCGTGACCGGTCTTCACCAGCGTGCGCGCGACGGGGTACGCGATGGCAAGGCCAACGCCGCCGCCAATGACGCAGGTGGTCCCGGGGCCCATGACCGTAGGTTGACCCAGCGGGCCGGTGACGTCGAGAATGGCGTCGCCGGGCTCGTACGTAGAGAGCATCTTCGTGGTCTTGCCGACCACCATGAAGATGAACTCCACCCAGCCCTCTTCGGGGTTCCAGTCCGCAAAGGTGAACGGCACGCGCTCACCGGTCTCGTTGGCGCGAACCATGAGGAACTGGCCAGCGTGTGCGTGCTTGGCCATCTCCGGCGCCTCGATGCGGAACTTGAACACCTTCTCCGAGAACTGCGTCTTTTCGAGGATCTTATACATGAAGCCTGACTCCTCTCCTAAAGCCGCTTCAGACTTGGCCCCAGGCGGAGATGCCCGGAGCCTTCCAAGTACCTTAGTGTAATTGTTGGAAGGGGAGTTAATTGACCTCAACAGCGCCTACACGATTCATCGCGGCGGGATGCGGTATGAACGGCTGCTCGCCCGACGCTAGCGCAGGGCGTCTGCCGGCATGCCGTCGCTTACGACCTGTTCGCAGAGAGATGCCGCGTCTTGGGCAAGAATCTGGAACTCGTCGAGGAAGCCGCCCTTGAGCTCGCGCAGGACGTAGTCTGCCACCTGCATCTTTCCGGGCGGACGGCCAATGCCGCAGCGAATGCGCGAGAAGTCCCGCGTGCCAAGCTTGTTGGCAATGGACCGCAGGCCGTTGTGGGCGTTGAGCCCGCCACCCCACTTGGCGCGAACCTCTCCGGCGGGCAGGTCGACCTCGTCGTGCACTACCAGGATCTCGGCGGGGGAGACGTGCTCCTGCCGCATGAGCTTGGAGAGCGGCCCGCCGCTCGTGTTCATAAAGTCCTGGGGCTTGGCGAGAATGACCTCGCGTCCGCCGATGCGACCACGAGCCACCATGCAACCGGCTTCGCTCTTCCAGTAGCGCGTGCCGGCGCGCTCGGCCAGCACGTCGATAGTTGCAAAGCCAATGTTGTGACGCGTGTGCTCGTACTCTGGGCCGGGGTTGCCCAGGCCGCATACGAGCCGAATCTCCTTGGGGCGCGCGGGCATACTGCTCCTCTCGCCGTGACTGCTTGCGGTCACGGTAAGGGTAGCGCATGCGCAGGGCGACGTCGCGGGGGTTGTCGCCCACGCAATTCGGCATTCAGTCGCCTGAAATACCAGCTGGATCGTCTCGACAGCGGAAAACTGCACACATCTGAGGGTTCCACAATCTTCTTGCCAAACGCAAGGGCTATGCGTTCACTCCGGGTTTCGGGGAAAGTCAGCTGGCCTGCGAGGGGCGCGTGCTAGGCTTCTCGGCTGTTGTCGTCTTCTGAGGGGGAATTGTTTCGTGGAGAAGACCGTCACTTGCGTTACGCCGGGCCGCGCGCGGCTGTGCGTGGCCCTTCTCGTGCTCATGGGCTTTGCGCTGGGCTGCTCGGAGTTCATCGTGATTGGCATCGAGTCGGATCTGGCGGAGGAGATGGGCGTCTCGCTTGCCACCGCCGGCCAGCTCATCAGCCTCTTCGCCCTGCCGTATGCGGTGATGACGCCGGTGCTGGCGCTTGCGACGGGTCGCTTTAGACGCTACTCCGTGATGCTTGTCTACCTGGTCCTCTTTTGCGTGGGCAACGCGGTCTCGGCGTTTGCGCCGGGCTTTGGGGTGCTGCTTGCCGCTCGCATACTGCTGGGCTCGGTCTCGGGCGCGTTGCTCGCGGTGGGGGTGACGTTCATCCCCGAGCTGGTGGGCACGAGGAAGTCCTCTGGTGCGCTCACGCTGGTGTATGCCAGCTATTCCGTGGCGCTCATTGTGGCGACAAGCGTTGGCAAGATCCTGGCAAGTACGGTCGGCTGGCACGTTGCCATGTACGGGGCACTGGCGCTCTCGCTTGCTGCGGGCGTCCTTCTCGCCGTCTTTATGCCGAGAAGTGGCAAGACCGACGAGCCCGCCACGGCACGCGAGCAGGTGCGTCTGTTTGGCGAGCCAAGCGTCATTGCCGGGATGCTTGTGTTTGTGTTTGGCATTGGCTCGGTGTACACGTTCTACGGGTACGTGACGCCGTACATGGAGCAGGTGCTGGGAATGGACGCCGTGGCCGTAAGCGGGGCGCTTGTGGTGTATGGCGTCGTCACGTTTGGCTCCAACCTGCTGAGCGGGTGGACCGACATGCGCTTTGGCATCAAGGCGCTGGTTGTGGTCTTTCTTGTCCAGGCGGCCATTCTCGCGGGGCTCTATGCAGTGGGCTCGACAATGCCCGTTGCGCTGGTGCTGGTGATGCTCGTGGGGCTGGTCATGTACGTGGCGTCGATTCCCAGTGTGTCGCACTTCATGGACGTGGCGCGCCGGCGCTACCCCAAGGCGCTTACGCTGGCGAGTTCTCTCGAGCCGCTGTCGTTCAACGTGGGAATTGCGTTTGGCACCTTTGTTGGGGGCCTGGTTGTCTCCGGCCCGGGAATTCGCGCAGTTGGCCTGGTGGGCGCGGTGCTCGCCGTGGTGGCGGCCGCGCTTGTGGTTGTCACGTTGATGCTTTCCAGGCGCGAGGAGGCGCGGGGGTAGGGGGGCTTCGCCGGCCGTCGTTGCGGGAAGTGGCCCTCCAGTGGCCAACTACGCTATCGCGCTGCGCGGTCGTGGTTCACGGGCCGGTAGAAGAGCTCCGCCACCTCTGACGGGTCGCGCGTTTGTCCCAGCGCCCACATGGTCTTGGCCACCAGCGCCTCTGTGGTCATGTCGTCGCCGCGCAGAATCGCGGGTTCGTGGGCGTACGCGCTTCCAACCTCGTAGACGCCCAGGTCAAGGCCCTCCTCCGAGACCTGCGTGGTAAGCACGATCGTCTTGCCGCAGTCGATCCAGTCGAAGATGGCCTGCTCGAAGTGGGCCCCCTTGCACTCTGGGATCCCTCCGATGCCAAATGTCTCGAGGATCACCGCGTCGTAGTCTGGTCCAAGCGCGTCCAGGATCTGCGGACCCAGACCCGGGGTGAGACGCACCACAACAACGTGCTCGTCAAGGCGGTCGTAGACGCGCGGACGAGAAGCGCGCGCGGACACGCCCACCGCGGTGGGGCTGGGTATGGTCATTCCCTCGCGCCCCTCCCGGATGATGCGATTGTTGCGAATGATGGCCGGCAGCGGGTAGTTCACGCTGGTAAACGCGTTGAAGCTCATGGTGCGCTGCTTGTGCGCTCGCGTCCCCACAATGACCGAGCCGCCAAACACGATGGACACGTCGTGTGATTCGTCGTCGGTGGCGTAGAGCAGCGACTGGTAGAGGTTGAGCTTGGCGTCGGTAAAGGGGTTCGCCATGGGCTGCTGCGAGCCCGTGAGCACGATGGGCTTGGGGCTGCCCTGGATGAGGTAGGAGAGCGCGGCCGCCGTGTAGGCCATGGTGTCCGTGCCATGCAACACCACAAAGCCGTCGTAGTCATCGTAGGCATCCATAATCGTGGCCGCGATGCGCTTCCAGTCGCTGGGGCGCATGTTGGTCGAGTCGATGTTCATGGGCTGAACGATGTCCAGCTCACACAGCCCGCGCGCCTGTGGTACGTAGCCTGCCAGCTCCTCGCCGGTGAGCGCCGGGGCAAGGCCCGTGCCGTCTGTCTCGGGCATGGACGCAATGGTGCCGCCCGTGGCCACCATGAGAATTCGCTTCATGCGTTGCTCCGTTCGAGAAGTGCGCTACTGCCGAGAAGTACCGGCGGCCGGTCGTTCGGCCCCTATGCCTCCGGCCTCACCAGGATGGGGATACTGTCCAGCTTGTCCGCCGTGGGCGCAGGCAGATAGACCGTGAGCCGTGCGCCGCCGGTGGGGAACTCCGCCCATCCCTCGTCGTCAATCGTCACGGTGCCATCGACGCCCAGCACGCAGCGCCACGTCTCGCCCGCGTGGCCCGCGCCCACGCACATGCGCTTTGTCGCGTTGCCCGCACGCGTGGAGAGAAGAACCGCGGCGCCAGAGACCCCATGCTGCGCCGTGCCCTCACGCGTCCAGCCCACGAGGTCCTTCTCGTCAAACCAGTCGCGCTGTACGCCGTAGGCGAAGCGGCGGCGCACCTCCATGAGAAGTTCGAGCTCGGGCACGGCAGGAATCTGGTCGTTGGGGAGGCCAAAGAGGTCGCCCATGAAGACGCAGGGATAGCCCGCCTCGCGCAGCAGGATGAGTGCGTAGGCGAGCGGCTTGAACCAGGGCTCCACCGTGGACTCGAGCGCCTGGTCGGGTTGGGTGTCGTGGTTGTCCACGAAGGTTACGGCATGGATGGGGTCCGCGCTTACCAGGCTCCCGTCCAGGATGTGCGTGAGGTCGATGTTCTCGCCGGCGGTAGACGCGCGGTAGAAGTTGAAGTGAAGCGGTACATCGAAGAGGCTCATGGCGCCCTCGTCGCCCAGGTACCCGCGCAACTCGTCCACGCTCTGCGACCAGTACTCTCCCACGGCAAAGAGCTCCTTGCCGGTCTTCTCGCGCATGCGGGCAAGCCAGTCCAGATAGAAGGAGCGGCTCATGTGCTTCACAGCGTCAAGACGCACACCGTCCACGCCCGTGAGGCCAAGGTACCAGCTGCCCCACGCAGCAAGCTGCGTGCGCACGCGCGGGTCGTCCAGGTCGACGTCGGCGCCCATGAGGTAGTCGTAGTTGCCCAGCTCGTGGCTTACCTCGCCCGACCACTCCTTGCCCACAAAGCGGTAGATGCCGGTGGTTCCCTCAAGCTCGTCGTAGTCAACGCCAGTGAAGTCCGTGATACCCCACTGGTAGTGGTCGAGCCGCCCGGCACGCCCGGGAAACTCAAAGCGGGTGTAGGCGCGAATCTCGCGCGGCTCTCCCACGGGCTTCGTGCGATCCTGGGCGTCGCACTCCTGGGCCAGAACCAGCTGGGTGCCGTCGGCACCCATGCGGTGGTTGAGAACCACGTCTGCCAGTACGTTGACGCCCTGCTCCTGGATGGCGCGGATGGCGGCCAGGTACTCGCGACGCGTGCCGTATTTGGTGCGCACCGAGCCCTTCTGGTCAAACTCGCCAAGGTCCCAGAGGTCGTAGACGCCATATCCCACGTCCTCGGCGCCCGCCTGCCCCTTGTAGGCAGGCGGCATCCAAACCGAGGTGAAGCCCTCTTCCGCGAAGCGCGGGGCCATCTTGGCGAGGCGTCGCCAGTGCTGGCCGTCTGCTGGAAGGTACCAGGAGAAGGCTTGGAGCATGAGCCCGTTCTTCGTGTTGATGGCCATGGACGCCCTACTTCCTGGGCTTGATGCCCAGGCGCTCGCGGCGGGCGATGGCGTAGCCCTCGACGTTCTTCTGCTGGCTTCGCTCGATGGCAAGGGCGTCGTCGGGCACGTCGTGCGTGATGCACGAGCTTGCCCCCGTGATGGCACCGGCGCCGATGTTGACGGGCGCCACCATCATGGTGTCGGAGCCAATGAAGGCGCCGTCGCCAATGGTGGTGTGGCTCTTGTGCACGCCGTCGTAGTTGCAGGTAATCGACCCGCCGCCAATGTTGACGCCGGCGCCCATCTGCGTGTCGCCAATATAGGAGAGGTGCGGCACCTTGGAGCCCTCGCCCACCACGGAGTTCTTGAGCTCCACGTGCGTGCCTGCCTTGGCGCCGCGCAGCAGGTGGGTGTGGCCACGCAGGTAGGCGCGGGGGCCGCAGTTGACGTCGTCGTCAATGGCGGAGTCAACGATCACGGTCTCGTCCACGGTGCAGTTGTTGCCCACGACGGCGTTCTCCAGACGGCTGTTGGGGCCAACGGTGCATGCCTCGCCCACGGACGTCTTGCCCCAGAGGAAGGTCTGGGGGAGAAGGACGGTGTCCTTCCCAACGGTGGCCTCCGGGCCAACCCAGACCTGGTCGGGATCGAGCATCGACACGCCCGAGCGCATGAGGTTCTCGTTGATGCGGCGCTGCATGATCTTGGTGACCTGCGCCAGCTGGACGCGGTCGTTCACGCCCAGGAGCTCCTCGTAGTCATCGCAGTGGACTGCCGAGACGGGCTCGCCCATGTCCACGTAGATGCCCACCATGTCGGTGAGGTAGTACTCGCCCTGGGCGTTATTGTTGGTGACCTTGTCGATGTTGGTCGAGAGGCGCTCGCCGCAGAAGCAGTAGGCGCCAGCGTTGCACTCCAGGAGCGTGGCGCGCTGCTCGGGCGTGCAGTCCTTGTCCTCGATGATGGCGCGCACGCCGCCGTCCTCGATAAGCACGCGGCCATAGCCGGAGACGTCCGGCGGCGTCATGGTGAGCAGCGTGCAGGCATTGTGGCCCGAACGGGTGGCGTCGACCAGGGCCGAGACGGTCTCGGGGCGAACGAGCGGCAGGTCGCCGTTGAGAACCACCACGGGGCCGGCAAAGCTGCCCAGGGCGTCGCGCACCACACGCACGGCGTGGCCGGTGCCCAGGCGCTCGGTCTGCTCGACAAACTCCACGTCCTTCTCGTCTGCGAAGTAGTCGCGGACCTCCTGGGCGCCGTTGCCCACTACCAGCACAATGCGGTCGACGCCCGCCTTGCGCGCGGCGTCGACAACCCACCATGCGAGCGGCTTGTCGAGGAC